>JAGDAW010000134.1 GCA_017959345.1 Lachnospiraceae bacterium
CTCCTGTGGCTCAGCGTATTCCCGTTCAACCTGCTGAAGCACGGGGTCACCGCCCTGCTTGTCTGGATCATGTACAAGCGGGTCAGCATCCTGGTCCGGAGCGTGCTGGAGCAGAACCCGCGGCCGGACAGGGAAGACACACCGAAAGGAGTCCCGAATGGAGACGAGCAGCACACGCAAGACCAGTAAGCTGGGATTCGGCCTGATGCGCCTGCCCAGGAAAGGCCTGTTCATCGACGTGGAACAGACGAAACAGATGGTGGACCTGTTCCTGGAGGCCGGGTGCACCTATTTCGATACGGCGTTTGTATACCCGGGTTCCGAGGAAGCGGCCCGGAAGGCCCTTGTGGAACGCCACCCCAGGGAGTCCTACACATTGGCCACGAAGCTGATGGCCTCCGCCGCCCTGAACGAGAAGAAGGCGAAGGAGGAGTTCCTGACCAGCCTGGGCCGCCTTGGCACGGATTATATCGATTACTACCTGCTGCATTGCCTGCAGGACGACAATTACAGAAAATATGAACGCTTCGGCCTGTGGGACTATGTGAAGGACCTGAAGGACCGGGGCGTCATCCGCGAGTACGGGTTCTCCTTCCATTCGGGACCCGAACTGCTGGACGAGCTGCTGACCGCCCATCCGGACGTCAGTTTCGTGCAGCTGCAGATCAATTACGCGGACTGGGAGAACAAAAGGATCCGTTCCCGGGCGAATTATGAGGTGGCCCGGAAGCACGGGAAGCCCATTGTCATCATGGAGCCCGTGAAGGGCGGCTCCCTCGCGAAGCCCCCGAAGGAAGTGCAGCGCCTGTTTAAGGAAGCGGACCCGGATGCGTCCTTCGCGTCCTGGGCCATCCGTTTCGCGGCGTCCCTGCCCGGGATCCGGGTGGTGCTTTCCGGCATGTCCGACGTCGCCCAGATGCAGGACAACCTTTCCTACATGCGGGATTTCAGACCCCTGTCCGAGAAGGAGCAGGCGGTGATCCACGAAGCGCAGCGGATCATGGGCCGGTCGAAGACCATCCCGTGCACGGCCTGCCGTTACTGCACGCCGGGCTGCCCCATGCAGATCCCCATCCCGGACATTTTCTCCGCCATGAACCTGTACCTGGGTTCCGGCCAGAAGGAAGAGGCGGGTGCCGCCTACCGGCGGGCCGTGGGCGACGGCGCCGGGGCGTCGGCCTGCATCGGCTGCGGACAGTGCGCGGACGCCTGCCCCCAGCACCTGGAGATCCCCAGGCTGCTCGGCGAGTGCGCAGAGGCTTTGGAAGGCTAAGCAGAGGAGGAACCCGTTTTGTACAAGATCGCGATCGTGGATGATGAATACGAATCCCTGGAACGGCTGCGCAACTGTCTGGAACGTTACGGGCAGGAGAAGAACCTGTCGTTCAGCGCCGTCTGTTTCCGCAGCGGCGTAGACTTCATCGAGAGCTACAAGAACGATTACGATATGGTCTTCATGGATATCGACATGCCCCAGATGAACGGCTTCGATACGGCGGAAGAACTGCGGAAGAAGGACTCGACCGTGGTGCTCGTGTTCGTGACGTTCCTCATGAAGTACGCGCTCCGGGGCTATAAGCTGGATGCCCTGGATTACCTGATCAAGCCCCTGAATTACAATGCGTTCATGATCACGATGGACCGGGCCGTCCAGCGCTGTTCCCGCCAGGTGAAGGCGGAAGTGACGCTGCCGGCATCCGAAGGCAGCATCCGGATCGAGCTGAACTGCCTGAACTATGTGGAGATCTCGAACCACGACATCACGTATCATACTTCCAGGGGGGAGTATTCGGCATACGGCACCATGCGGACCGTTGAGAAGCTGCTTCCGGAGAAGCAGTTCTGCAAATGCAACCGGAGCATCCTGGTGAACCTCCGGAACGTCACCAGGATCCAGGGAAATGACGTCTACGTGGGGACCGAGCGGCTCGAGATCTCCCGCTCCAGGAAACAGGAATTCCTGGCGGCGCTCCACACGTACAACGTGTATTGACCGTTCCGGACAGGGAAGGAGTTTTTTCATGGACAGCAATATAAGGGATATTCTCGGCAACCTCATGGTCTTCCTGGCCATATTCGCCATCGCGGGGAAGTCCCCCAGGCGGGAATGGTTCGCCGTCCGTTTCCTGGTTTCCTGCGCGGCGTTCTGCGCGGTGCGTTACCTGGTCTTCAGGTACGTGCTGCCGCTGTTCCCGGATGAATACGCCAATTACGTGCGGATGGTCCTGTTCTCGGTCCTGGTCCTGTGCAGCGCGATGATCGCCTTCGTCAGCTACGAGTTCGATTTCTTCTCGGCGCTGTTCTGCGGGTCGGTGGGCTACTGCGTCCAGCACGGCGCGAATAAGATGGTGGACATGTTCCTGCGCTATTATTATCCGGACGGGCAACCCGCCGTATATTACGCGATTTTCGTCGGAACGGGGCTCCTGGTCATCCTGATCCTGTTCCTGTCCGCCAGGCGGAAACACATTGACCGGATCGCGGTGGACAACCGGCTGGCCCTGTTTTTCGCCGTCCTGCTCGTCGTGATCACGATCGTCCTGGACATCCTTTCCAGGCGGGCGACCGAGACCCGGGAACAGACCCTGGCCATGTTCAGCATCTATTCGTTCCTGCTCACGGCCCTGTTGCTGAGTTTTGAAATGTCCCTCCTCACGACCCGGCGCACCGAGCAGGAGCTGGAGACCGTCCGGGCCATCCTGGAAGGGGAGCAGGACCAGTACCTCTACGAGAAGTCCATGATGGACCTGATCAACATCCGCACGCACGACCTGAAACACCGGTTCGCCGCGCTGGATGAGGACTCCAGGGTAAAGGCGGAGAAGGAGATCAAACCGCTCCTGGACGCGTACGACACCCGGATAGAGACGTCCAACCCGGCGCTGAACGTCATCCTGACCCGCAAGAACTTCACCTGCAAGGAGAAGGGGATCCAGCTGACCGCGGCGGTGAGCGGGGAGTGCATCGAGTTCATGGACGAGGTGGACATCTATTCGCTGTTCGGGAATATCCTGGACAACGCGATCGAGGCGTCCGAGAAGCTGGAGGACCCGGAGAAGAAGGTGATCTCCCTGTCCGTGCGGCAGACGGGCTACTTCGTGACCATCCACGAAGAGAATTACACGGCGGACCGCCCGCGGTTCGAAGACGGCCTTCCCCAGACCACGAAGCCGGACGCGGAGCTGCACGGCTTCGGCATGAAGAGCATCCGGATGATCACGGAACGCTACGGCGGCAACATCAATATCGAGACGAAGGACGACAGGTTCTCCCTGGATATCCTGTTCCCGGTGTAAATGAGGCGGCGGGAGATGCCGTTCACGCATACAGAAACCACAAAAAGGGCAGCCTGCACAACGCAGACGGCCCTTTTTGCAACGTAAATGGTAAAAAAACCTGTTTTTCGCGTGAAATACGGGCATATCACGCTGTTTGCGTGCCTCGTCCCGAAAATCTGATAGAATGGAGCCAACTGGGGAGAGTGTGACCCCAAAATAATCAAAAGGAGAAGAAAAATGAAGAATCACACAAAGTTCATGTGCGTGTTCTTCGCACTTGTTCTGGCACTCAGCACGGTATTCGCGTCTGCGGCCATGAATAAGGGTGTCTCTTCCGCTGATGAGGACGTGGTTTCGATCACGGCCGTCCGCGGCGGGGAAGAGAGCGAAGACATCGTCGAAACGTATTACGAAGTCGGCAACAAGACCGGCAACTTCGAATACGGCGGAAAGTACTATGTGGATTACACCACCATCGATGAAGCGCGTGTAGCGGCTCACGAACTGGCGGTGGAGATCGCGAACGAGGGCTTCACCCTTCTGAAGAACGCGGACGGCGCTCTGCCGCTCGGCGCGAAAGAGAAGAAGGTTACCCTGTTCGGTATCCGCACGCAGCGTATGATCCGTTCCGGTTTCGGTTCCGGTGCGGGCGGCGGCAGCGCCATCAGCAACCTCCTGGGTGATGCCCTGGTTGCGGACGGATTCACCGTCAACCCCAAGACCCTCGCGCTGTACAACAAAGAGATCAGCCAGATGATCGAAGATGCGGTCTATGAGATTCCCGTCTCCAAGTACGGCAAGTCTTACGTCAGCACCTACAGGTCCTACAATGATGCAGCCATCGTTGTGATCTCCCGCACCGGCGGTGAGAACTGGGACCTTGCGACGAACAACGTTGTCGGCCATGCGGATGAGAACGAGCATGCACTGCAGCTGGATGACAATGAAAGAGACCTGATCGCGCATGTGAAGCAGTACTTCGACAAGGTTATCGTGATCATCAACTCTTCCAACATCATGCAGATCCCCGAGCTGGACGAAGAGAAGACGGACGACAACCTCGGCGTTGACGCGATCCTCTGGGTCGGCGGCATCGGCCAGGACGGCGCTACGGCGATCGCTTCCATCCTTTCCGGCGAAGTGAACCCCTCCGGTCACACGGCTGACCTGTGGGAGAAGGATTTCACCAAGTCTCCTGTCTGGACGAACTTTGGTAAGAACAGCCAGAACATCGAAGACGGCAAGCGTTCCGATTCCTTCTACTATGACAGCGAAGGCAACGCGACCAACTTCGCTTCCGTGGAATACCGCGAAGGCATCTACTCCGGCTACAAGTTCTATGAGACCCTGTGGGAAGACGAAGGCGACTACAGCAACGTGCTTTATCCCTTCGGCTACGGCTTAAGCTACACCGAGTTCGAGTGGGAACTTGACAATGTCAAGGACGAAGCTGTGATCGACGCTGCGAACCAGACCGTCACCATGCGTGTGAAGGTCACCAACGTCGGCGATGTGGCCGGCAAGGACGTTGTCCAGATTTACTACACGGCTCCTTACACCAAGGGCGGCATCGAGAAGGCGGCTGCGAACCTTGTCGGCTTCGCGAAGACCAAACTCCTCCAGCCCGGCGAGAGCGATGTTGTGACCGTCCAGTTCGTGGCCCAGGATATGGCGTCCTTCGACTGGAACGATGCGAACGAGAATGACTTCTGCGGTTATGAGCTGGAAGCCGGCGACTACATCATCAGCGCGCGGCACAACAGCCATGACGTGGAACTGACCGTCACCCGCACCATCGAAGAGGATATCCTCTGCACCACCGACTATGTCACCGGCAAGGAGATCAAGCCCGTTTACACCGGCAGCTTCTCTTCCGTGAATGACACCCTTCTTGCGAACATGATCAGCCGTGCCGACGGTCTGAAGCAGCCCGCTGCCATGACCCTGGCCGACAGGACCCTCGACGACGAGACCTATGCTGATTACCTGACCCAGGCTGAATATTACAGCTACATGGATAAGGAAACCGATCCCTGGTATGTCACGAAGCTTCCGGCAAGCTGGGATCAGGAAACCGACAACACCGCTGAGATCGTGATCCCGCTGTCCGAGATGGCCGGCGTTCCTTACACGGAGCCCTACATCAACGAAGACGGCGAAGTGATCCTTGCGGATGACGAAGATTCCCAGAAGTGGGAAGCCTTCATGAACCAGTTCACCTGGCTTGAGCTCTGCAGAATGCCCGCTACGCCCGACGTCACCATCGAGCGTCTTGCGCCCATCACTGCGACCTCCAGAGGCACCTCCATGAGCTATGGCTACAGCTATGGCGATCCCGACGGCCCCATCAACGCCGGCGGCGTGCAGTTCCCGTCCAACCCGATCGTGACCGCGACCTTCAACATCGACCTTGCTTATGAGCTTGGCCGTATCGAAGGAAGCCTCCTGGTCCTCAACGGCTCCAGAGGCTGGCGTGGATCCGGTGCCGACATCCACAGGAGCCCGTTCTCCGGACGTAACTTTGAGTACTTCTCTGAAGACGGCGTCATGGCCGGCCTGATCGGCGCTGCGGTTACCCGCGGTGTGACGGAGAAGGGCGTCATCGCGCACTTCAAGCACTTCTACGGCAATGACCAGGAGTCCTTCCGTGCGGACTACGGCGGAGTCTTCACCTGGGCAACGGAGCAGACGCTTCGTGAGATCACCGCGAAGCCTTTCGAGTACATCATCAAGTTCGGCGGCACGCTCGGCCTGATGACCTCCTTCAACCGTATCGGTAAGTGGACGCAGACCACCAACTGGGCGACCCACGAAGCCCTCCTGAACCAGGAATGGGATTTCCAGGGCTCCACTGAGTCTGATGCATGGGCGAAGCAGTTCGTTCCCGCGAACCTGATGGTCCGTGGCGGTGACGATTCCCTGCTGACCTCTGACTCCTCCTTCCCGCTCTGCGCTCTTGAGCGTGGTAACTGGGATGCGGAAGCGAAGTGCGTACGCGTTGCTGCGAATGCGGACGAGTACAAGGGTTACAACGCCGGCGAAGGCACCATGCTCAGCCCGACCCATTACTTCGCAGTCCGTAAGTGCGCGCAGCGTCTGCTGCAGACCCTTGCGAACTCCGTAGCGAACAACAACGGCTTCAACCTTAAGGAAGGCGTTACCGTCAACTACACCCTGAAGAAGGGCATCTACAACGCGATCCAGCTGTCCATCCCGGGCGAGTCTGATGACACTGTCTTCACCTTCGCTGCTGTGACCGAGAAGAACGAAGCCGGCGAGGACGTTCCTGTGAACGTATGGCCGTCCGGCATGACCTACAACGCGAACACCGGTATCCTTTCCGGCGTTCCGAACGGCGAGAAGCTTGATCCTGTCAGCGGCCTTGCTAAGGTTGATACGTGGATCAACAACGTGCCCGTGACCTTCGAGTTCGACCTTGTCTCCGACTTCCTGCTGAACGACGAGAACATCAAGGAAGACACCTCCGTGACGATCGAAGCCGGCAAGGCTTACGAAGCAGTCCTCACCATGGAAGCGCTCCGCTACGGCAAGCAGCTGCGTATTCAGAACAACTCCAACCAGAGAATCATGAATGCGTACAACGCGGAAGACGGTGCGTGGTACCACAGGGATGAAGACAAGTCCGCCGCGGATATCATCACCCTTGGCGATCTTGGCATCAACTGGGAGCAGAGCCGTATCTACAGCATGGATGTCGAAGGACTTCCGGAAGGCCTGACGGTCGAGAAGATCATGACCGAAGAGCCCGGCTGGTTCGGCGGATCCTACGAGGTCAACACCTCCCTGAAGATCAGCGGCACGACCTCTGCGAAGGGCACCTATGAAGTGACCGTGAAGCTGCATTGCCCGCACCTGTCCAAGGGCACGAACCCCTGGATGAGAGCGAACGGCACGACTCTTCGTGAGTTCGAGCAGAAGTTCACCATCGTTGTCGAATAAGACGAAGTAGAGTCTTAATAAGACGGGGCTGCTTTGGACATCCAAGGCAGCCCCAATTTGGAGGATGAAGATGAGCAAAAAGACGATTTCCTTATTTCTGGCAGTCTGCATGGCGTTAAGCCTTGTTTTTGCGGCCTCCTGCGGTCCCGCGCCTTCCAACGAGACCACTAAGGCAGCCGGCGGTGAGAAGACCGTGTCTTCTATCGAAATCAGCAAGAATCCCACGAAGACCGAATATTTTGTAGGCGATGAATTTTCTGCTGCAGGCGGCGAAATCAAAGTTACCTATTCTGATAATTCCACGGAAGTGAAGAGCATGACCGACAGCGAAGTCACGCTCTCGGATGTCAATACCCAGATTACAACGGGCGACGACAGTCAGGATAAGACGGTTACCGTCCGTTACGGCGGCAAGAGCGCCAGGTTCACGGTCAAGGTCTCTTATGAGATGATGAACGTCACCTTTAACTACAACAACGGCGCGGAGAACAGGTCCCTGACGGTCCGGAAGGGCAGCAGGGTCGACCGTCCCGAAGATCCGGAGCGCGAAGGCTTCAACTTCGAGAACTGGTACGCGGATGAAGCGCTGACCAAGATCTATGATTTCGCGGCGGCTGTGGATGCGAATACCGGCATCTATGCGAAGTGGCTCGAGGCCGGTGCGGACGTCGTTTACTACGCCGTGCAGTTCAGCGCGAACTATGACGGCGCCATCGACGGGGATCCCCAGACCGTGAAGGAAGGCGACAAGGCCGTGAAACCCTCCGATGACCCGGAGCGTTTCGGCTATGAGTTCACCGGCTGGTTCGCGGATAAGGACGCGACCACCGCGTATGATTTCGATGCCCCGATCGCCGGCGACACCACCATCTACGCCGGATGGAAGAGCACCGTGACCGGACGCAACTGGTACACGTTCGAAGCGGAAGATACGAACCTGAGAGGAAAGACGGGTCCCGGTCTCTCCGGTACCGCCAGTGCGGAAGCCATGATCCAGAACGACACGACGCTGGGCGCTTCCAACAACCGCTGGGTCGGCTATCGGTATGAGATGGGCCTTGGCCTTGAGTTCCAGTTCACTTCCGACCGCGCCATCGACGACGCGAAGATCGTGATCAGCCTGTCCGCGGAGCTCCGTGACTTCGACATCGATTCCGAGACCTTCCGTATGGAACTGAACGCGAAGCCGATCGAGTATCCTGCGATCAGCTTCAAGGATGTGCCCACGAACCCCGACAACGACGTGGACCATATTTACGCGCTGCAGTTCAAGGAGTACCTGGTTATCGAAGGCGCGAGCCTGAAAGAGGGCAAGAACGCGTTCATCGTGACGACCATGAATGACGAAGCGCTTTCCGGAACGACCATGGCTGCGAAGGCACCGCTGGTTGACTGCGTGAAGATTGAGACCGAAGCGATCCTTGACTGGGACCGTTCTCTCGGCCTTCCGAAGGAAAACTACTAATCCAGGCAGGGAGGGCTGATCATGTTACTGAAGAACAAAGGAGTCAGGTCATGGCTGGTCGTGACGATCATCGTGGCGCTGCTGCTTTCTGTGATTACGACCCTTGCGCTGTCAGTCAAGGATTTTTATGAGCTGCTGAATATGGTCATGCCCGGCGGCGGTGAACGTGCCGTTTATGCGGACGGCATCGAGTCGATCTACATTGGCGATTACCAGACGAAGGCTGAGGTCTATGAGGCAGCCCGTGAAATGAACCGCAAGATCTGCGAAGAAGGCATGGTCCTGCTGAAGAACGAGAACAATGCGCTCCCCCTCCGGGAAGGCATGAAGATCAGTATTTTCGGCAAGAACAGCGTCAACATCGCGTACGGCGGCTCCGGTTCCGGCGGCTCCAACGATACGAACTCCGTGTCCCTCTATAAGGCGCTGGAAGAAGCCGGGTTTGTCATTAACCCGTCGCTGAAGGCGTTTTACGAAGACACGAACAAGTCCGGGGCAGCCCGGAAAGGGAATTCGAAGGACCTGGACAGCGGTGATACCGTCATCCTTTCGACGGCTGAGACCCCCCAGGCCAGCTATCCCGCGGATGTCAAGTCCAGCTACGGCAATTATAAGGATGCCGCGCTGGTCGTCATCACCAGGATCGGCGGCGAAGGGTTCGATATGCCCCGGAAGATGACCGGTTCGACCGGCTACAGGAATGAGGATGATCATTTCCTGCAGCTGGATGCCAATGAAGAAGACCTGATCGCGGCAGTCTGCGAAGCGGGCTTTGACCGTGTGGTGGTCCTGCTGAACACCGGTACCGCGATTGAGGCGGGCTTCCTGGAGAAAGCCTCCGGCTATGTCACGAAGAAGGGTTACAAGATCGATCCCGACAAGATCAACGCGGCGGTCTGGATGGGCTATCCCGGTGAGACGGGTACCCGCGCGCTGGCGGACATCCTGAAGGGTGAAGTGAATCCCTCCGGCAGGCTGGCGGACACGTACTCCGTGGATTTCAAGGAAGACCCCACCTGGAACAACTTCGGCGACAACCGGATCACGGCCACCAAGACCACGTCCGGCGGCGACCAGTATGTATTCACGGTTCCCGACCGGGATCAGCCTTCCGTACCCTACTATTTTGTGGATTACGAAGAGGGCGTTTACGTGGGTTACAAGTATTATGAGACCCGCGGCGTCACGGACGGCGAAGCATGGTATAAGAGCCATGTGGTGTATCCGTTCGGTTACGGCTTAAGCTACACGACGTTCTCCTGGGAGATCACGGATAAGGCTTCCATCGACGGGAAGGCCATCACGAAGGACGGCAAGTATACGGTTAAAGTCAAGGTGACGAATACCGGCAGTACGGACGGCAGGGAAGTGGTGGAACTTTACGGACATGCGCCTTATAAGGCGGGCGGCATTGAGAAGCCCGAAGTGGTGCTGCTGGACTTTGCGAAGACGAAGCTGCTGAAACCCAATGAGAGCGAAGTGCTGGAACTGACCTTTGATCCGTACTACCTGGCCTCCTATGACTATAAGGACCAGAACGGCAACGGCAACAGGGGTTACGAACTCGACGCGGGCAGCTATGACCTCTATGTCAGCCACAACGCCCACAGCAAAGAGTTCTCCATCCCGTTCACGGTGTCGTCGGACATCCTCTTCAATGTGGACCCGGTGACCGGCTATAAGGTTGAGAACCTCTACACCGACTGCGACGACGAGCGCTTTGATTCGGACACCAGCCTGGAGAAAGTGCTGTCCCGGTCTGACTGGGAAGGCACCTGGCCGGATACCCCGACCGAAGCCGAGCGTACGGTCGATAAGACGCTCCTTGCGTATCTGCAGGATAAGAACCACAACAATCCTACGGACCTGAAGAACGTCGAGATGCCTTATTCGGAAGAGGACAACGGGCTGAAGCTGCGTGACCTGCTTTACGATAAGGACGGCAATTACATTGACGCGGACAATGACGGTACGCCGAGCGCGGATTACAATGACGAGCGGTGGGAGCTCCTGCTGGACCAGGCGGCGATCGCTGATTTCGTCAAGGTTTATGACTACGCCAGCTATCACATTGAGGCGGTGCCGAGTGTCGGCCTGAACCGCATCAACTGCGCGGACGGCCCGGTCGGCTGGGCGTGCTTCATGGACAAGAACCGCTTCTACGACACCTGTTCTTACTGCTGTGAGACCATGGTGGCGACCACCTGGAGCAAGACCGTGGCGGAAGACTTCGGCCGCATGGTGGGCAATGAAGGCATCGTCGGCAACGAAGCCGGCGACAAGTCCCCGTACTCCGGCTGGTACGCACCCGGTGTGAATATCCACAGGAGCCCGTTCGGCGGACGTAACTTCGAGTATTACTCGGAGGACGGCCTCCTTGCAGGTAAGATTGCCGCGGCGCAGGTCGCCGGCTGCAACTCCAGAGGTGTGTTCACATTTGTCAAGCACTTCGCGGTCAATGAGCAGGAGACCCACAGGTCCATCACCGGTGACTGCTCCTGGTTAACGGAACAGGCCATGCGTGAGATCTTCCTGCGGCCGTTCGAGATTGCGGTCAAGGAAGGCGGCTCGAGGGCCATCATGTCCTCCTTCAACCGGATCGGTACCCGCTGGACCGGCGGTGACTACCGTCTCTGCACGGAGATCCTCCGGAACGAATGGGGCTTCCAGGGCGTGGTGCTCTGTGACTTCAACACCATCCCCGCGTACATGAATTCCCGCCAGATGGCGTACGCCGGCGGTGACCTGAACCTGGCCACGCAGCCTGTTACGTGGGTGGATGAAGGTTCTGCCGCGGACGTGACGATCCTTCGCTGGAACATGAAGAACACCCTGTTTGCCGTGGTGAATTCCAATGCCATGAACGGGGAAGTGATCGGCTACAAGACCCCCTACTGGGTATACGGGCTGATCATCCTGGACGCGGTTGTGGCCGTCGGCCTGATCGTGTGGGGCATCCTGGCGTTCACGAAAGCAAAGAAAAAAGCAGACGAGAAGGAAATCGTGATCCGGGAAGAGTAAGCATTCGCGAATCCCGGGAACCGTTCCCTGATCCTTAAGAAATGAGAAGCCGCCGGACGTAAAAATCCGGCGGTTTTTCCGTGGTATGGGCCGGAGCATCCGAAGCGGGAGTCCGGCGTTTTTTCTGTTGTGTCGGCTGGATCATTCGGAGCGGGAATCCGCCGGTAATTCCGTGATATAGGCCGGAGCATCCTGCGCAGAGCCCCGCGGTTTTCCCTAGGTATCGGCCGGGTCAACCGGCGGGGAAGGTTTCTCCCAACATGGGTCAGTAGGTATAGATCCGGTCGTATTCTTTCTCCCAAGAGTTTGTCTCACACCCGGCGCCGTCCCGGTACAGCGTGTACGCGGCGGACGGCACGAACACGCGGATGCGCTGTCCATCTCCGTCGAAGGTGTGTTCATGGATGCTGCAGACAGAGCTTTTATGCAGGAGCACGAGGCGCGCCAGGGCGGGCGTATCCCGGAACAGGTAATCCGGGAGTTCCGCGATCGTTTCCGGCACCCGGAGCTCCTCCAGGGTAGCGGCGCCGGAAAGCGCGCCGGATTCGATCATGACCACCGGCATCCCTTCCACATACGCGGGAATCGTGAGGGACGTCTGCCGGAGCCCCTCCTCCGAAAGGCCGCCCACGGACCAGGCGTTCCCGTCCGAGACCGGTTTCAGTAAGAAGCAGGCCGCGTTCCCGGCGCCGTCATCCCCGGGCAGCGCGGCGATGGGCGCCGGCATCTCCGGGATGGGGATGTCCGGGTCCGCGTACTCGCCGAGCTCGGTCAGGATGTCCTGGGCGAGGAGGATCGTGTGATACTTCATGCCCGGCGTGTTCAGGTGCACATTGGAATCATAGAACCAGCCGCTGTCGAAAATGCTGCTGAACGGGTCCGTGATGATCCTGCAGACGAAGGTCTCGTTCATCAGGTCAAAGAACCGCGTCACGGCTTCCGCGGAAGCGTCCGTCATGGCGGAGCGGTTCATGGGGCAGAAGGTCATGTAAACGGACGCGCCGACTTCTTCCGCGTGCTGGCAGAACTCATTGACCTGGTCCCGGAACGCGTCGCTGATCACGATGGCATCCAGGTCAATGGGCTTCGTGATGTCGTAGCCGAGCGTCATGGCGTTCCCCGCGCGTTCAAAGGTCATCGTGCAGCTGCTGTTGAACGAGGAGCGTTTATAGGCGCCTTCCGGCTTAGGATAGTTCCCGGACCGGACAATCTTATAGCGTTCCGAAAGGTAACTCATGTAATTGCCGAAGAGGGCGCGCCGCTGTTCCGCGTTCAGGCTGCCGATCATCTCCGGGTCCTGCTCCGCGCATTTCAGGAAGGCGGTGGCGCCGAAATAGGTGTCCATGGTCTCGCTGGAGGGCTCGAACGAGAAGATGACGATGTCCCCTTCCCGGACCTTATCCCGCGCGAGCTGGATCATGGCGCTGGTCCCGACGGCGGCGTACAGCCCGAAGGGGCACACCGTGTACTCTTTCCCGTACGTCCCGAGTATGGACTGCAGCAGTTCGCCGTCCACGCCGAACGCGACGTTGCTGCCGCCGATCAGGATGATCCGTTTCCCTTCGGTTCGCGAAAGCCGGCGGTGCATGGCCGGAAGCTCCGCGTAATAGGAGTCCCCGTAGATCTCCGGCATGCTCACTTCCATATACAGGAACAGCACGGGCAGGATCAGCAGCAGCAGGATCGTCAGAATGATTTTCACAGGTCTCTTCTTCATCGCAGTCCGTCCTTTCTCATCTGCCTCAGCAGGTCCCGGATCCAGGTTTTCGTATTCAGCCGCTGTGTGACCGTGCTCATATGATAGTTCGTGTCATACATATCCGAAGAAAAATAGACGTAGTCCTTCATGTCCGAGATGACGGCGGACACCGCGGGCAGGTCCAGCATCCGGATCCGGAACAGGTCGTTCATCTCGGTGAGATACTCGCGGTGTTCCGGCGGGACGGCGTCGATATTCAGGACGGCACAGGAAATATAGATCCGGACGCCCTTCGCATTGATCCGGTTGTACTGTTCTTCCAGATAGCGCAGGTCCGCGCCGCCGAACCACCGGACGTTCAGGTCCACCTCGTCTGTGCGGTCCACCGTCGAATTGTTCCGGTAGAAATAGATGCTGCCGGTCTCATCCATATATTCGGTCCAGCCTTCTGCATCCACAAAATGCGTGCGGTAGGGCGGTTCCACGTCCTTCTTCAGCCCCAGGTACAGGGTCAGGCTGTCGAATACGCCGCCCATGCCGTTGATGTCCACATTCCGGAAGAGGTCGTAGTTGTATTCCAGGCCGGCCCAGAGCTTCTCGTCCAGCGAACCCATGTCCCGGGTGAGCAGGAACTGCTGTTCGCTGCTGATCTCGGGGGTGTGGAAGAAAATGTCCCCTTCCTCCAGGTACGGGATCAGGATCTCCATCTGGACGATGGAACTCGAGACGCCGTTGAGCCCCATATTGATGACTTTATAATCGTTCCCGACGGCTTTCTGCATGGCGGGCCCGTCCAGGTTGTACCACATGGAGCAGCCGGCGTAAAAGACGATTTTCTGTTTCCCGCGGTTGTTGATCAGCAGGTCTGCCTTGTTCGCCAGGAGGCTTTCGCGCCGGTAGTAATACCCGTAGTGCTGCTCGACCACATTGACATAGAGCGTCGTCAGGTTCCGGCACCCCAGGAACGCATTGTCCGGGATGGAGACGATATCGTCGAAGAGCACCAGGTCCCGGAGCGCCGCCCTGTAGAAAGCCTGCCCCCGCACGTGGTTGAGGCCTTTCGGCAGGATGACGGTCTCCGCCTTGCAGTCTTTGAACGAGCTGGCCGCGATCTCCTTCACCGGGATCCCGTCGATGCGCTCCGGGATGACCAGCGTCTCCGCGTTCCCCGAATAACCAGTGATTTTGACGTACCGGCCCTCGTCCCCCCAGTGTACCGTATAGGTAAAATCCGTCTCCGGCGCCCATTTCGCCCACTGGGCATACAGGGTGACCTGGAACCGCCGGACGGTGACCCGGCTCCCGAGCCCGATCCGCCGGCCGCTGCCGTCCGGCTGCGTATTCCACGCGTACAATGTGTACCCGTCCCGCGTAAACAGGTCCGTCCCGCGCTCGGTATTCGGGCGGAGCTGCTCCTTAATGCTGTAAAGGAACTGATAGCCCGTCGGGGTCTTCTGGATGTAATGCAGGTCCGCGTCGTTCTCCCGGAACGAACCGCCGTTCGCGTCATACAGGATCGCCCGGACCTGGTTCGAGATCTCCAGGCCGACCTTGACGGGGTATTGGACGTCGGTCAGGGTCAGGAGGAAGAAACCTTCCTCGGAATAGCGGAGCGTGAAGGCGCCCGGATAGTCCGCGCCCGTGATGGAATAGCCTTTTGCGGGACAGATCACGAACGTGACGGAATCCCCCGGGAGGACCACCATGCCGTTGTTCAGGACGGTGTAGCAGGCACTCTCCTGGACGGTGACGGTGATGCCCGTCCGGTTCACGGGTTCTTCTTTCCGGCAGGAAGAGAGCAGGAGCAGAACCGGCAGAATCAGCAGCAGGACAAATCGTTTCATCTTCCGAATCCTTTTTCAACCCTTAAAACTGGAAATAGGCGAAACCCGCGAGGTCATCCGACGCGAGAAGCGCGATCCAGGCAAACGCGATGATGATGAACATCAGCACGACGCTGACGATCCGTTTCGCGGCCGCGTGGCCCGATCCCGCGGGCGGGAGGTCGTAATTGCCCCAGTCGTAGATCCGTGCCATCCAGACCAGGATCAGGACCAGGTGGATCATGGAGCCGCCGGTGAACCCGAGCTGGGTGAAGGCCTCCGTGAGCGTGCCCCCCGCCGTAAACAGGCGCGGGAAAATGATCCCGAGGCTCTCCACGGAAACCGCCCGGAACGTCAGCCCGGCGGGGATGTAGGCCAGGAAAAGCAGCACCCGGCGGACCAGGACGATCAGCGGATGCTTCAGGTCCACGCCCCTCCGGATCATCGCCTTATCCATGGGGTGGAACACCAGGCTGTCGATGCAGACCCACGCGCCGGCGTAAACGCCCCAGAGGACGTAGGTCCAGTTCGCCCCGTGCCACAGGCCGCAGAGCGTAAAGACGATCATCGTATTCAGGACCTTCCGGAACGGCCCCTTCCGGTTCCCCCCGAGGGGGATATAGACGTAGTTCGTAAACCACCGGTTCAGGCTGATGTGCCACCGGCGGAAGAATTCGCTCCCGGTTTCCGCGGAATACGGCCGGTCGAAGTTCTTCATCAGCCGGATCCCGAGCAGCCGCGCGGATCCTGCCGCGATCTCCGAATACCCGGCGAAATCACAGTAGATCTGGACGCAGAACAGGGCGCCGGCGATCAGGATGGCGAAGCTGTTCGCCTCCGGCAGGTGCTCGTATACACGGTTGACGTAGATGCCGCAGAGGTCCGCCACCACACATTTGCGGAAGAAGCCGCAGAGCAGGAGCCGGATGCCGGCGTTCACATTTTCCCAGCGGAGGTAGTGGCGCGCCTTCAGCTGGGGCAGCAGGTTCCCGGGATTCTCGATGGGGCCGGCGACCAGCTGCGGGAAGAAGGTGACGTACAGCGAAAAGTCAATAAAATTGTGCTCGGTTTTATAATCCCCACGGTACACGTCGATCGTGTAGCTCATGGTCTGGAACGTATAGAAGGAGATCCCGATGGGAAGGATCAGGTTCAGCGGCTGCGTCCGGTACGGGAGCGACAGCGCCTCGCACGCGGTATTCACGATCCCGCCGAAGAAATCCCAGTACTTGAAGAAGAACAGGACGCCCAGGTTCATGAAGACGCTGACCAGCAGGAACAGCCGCTTCAGGCCCTTTGAATCCCGGAACCGCTCCAGCCCGAGGCCGCACAGGTAATCCACGCAGGTGGAGAAGAGCAGCAGGAGGATCAGGATGGGGTTCCAGTACATGTAGAAGAAGTAGGAAGCCGCCAGGAGCCAGTATTTCCGCGCCTTATAGGGCAGGATCCAGTAGCCGGCGACCACCACGGGCAGGAAAATGAGGAACGCGAGGGAATTAAAATTCATTCCTTCACCCCCATATTCAGCAGCAGGAAGACCGCCAGCATGGAAGCCGCCTCGAAAAAGCCCGCGCCCGCGAGCAGGAGCAGGGCGGTGGACAGGATGGCAAGGCCGCCGGAGATGTAGGTAAACCAGCCGCCGACCGAGGGGTGCGCGCGCTCAAACAGGCAGAAGAAGAGCGCGGCCCCATAGAGGACGAGGCAAATGGGTTGGTTGAGAATGATCCAGTCTGTCATCGGGCGTGTCCTGTATCCTGCTTGAAAAGTCGGCTTCCGGGGGCGGGTGCCGTGCCGGCTGCCGCAATCCGGGACAGAAGTGAAGGAAAACAAGGACCCTGATACCCCGGATATCATGGATATTATAGCATATTCCTGTGCGAAATCAATGAAACATTTGTATCAATTATATCATTTATATACAATAACAGATAAAAAGTATATAAGATTTTTCAAAAAACCGCTTTTTCCCTTTGCCGCCCCGCCCGGGTCCCCGGCCTTTCTGCTTACAGCGTGTCAAGGGCAGATTGCCCCGGGCGCAGGGATACAGAAGGTCAGCCTGTCCTTGACGCACCGGCGAAAATGTGTTAAGATTTCCCAAAAAGAAGAATACGCTTGAAGATACAGTTTGAAAAGTTGTTAGCTGAGTAGATGAAAAGGATACCCGGTTCGATTCCGGGACAACCGCCATTGCTGTATTTGACACGGGGGAAGGGCCTTTCCGGCTTTCTGCGCCGCGGGGTTTCCCATTTGGGACCCGGGGCGGGAGACGGGCGCCCGTGCCATAAGTCAGGACACCTGCTGTATCTTTCCGGCTTCATCACTATGGTGTGAGGAATGCGGCCGATCTGTTTCCGCGCGGGACGCGGGCAGGCGGCTGTTTTTGTTTTTGAGGGGTACGGTTTGCGGCGGGCAGGCCGCGGGCGCCCCGGGGAAATGTTTATGGTGACGCTTACGAACTGCCACCCGGCAGTCACAGCTTTATATTATCTCTCGGTGGTGCTGGTGGTCATGTTTTCCGCGCATCCCCTGGTCCCCGCGGCGGCTTTCCTGGCCGGCGGCATCTACCTGTGCATGCGGGAAGGGCTGCGGGAAGGGCTGAAGGCGCTGGGCCTGTACCTGGTGTTTTTCCTGGCCGTCGCCCTGGTCAACCCCCTGGTGTCGCACAACGGGGTGACGCCGCTCTTCTTCCTGAACGGGAACGCGGTCACGCTGGAGGCGGTCCTTTACGGGATGAACCTGGGGCTGATGCTGGTGGACGTCCTGTGCTGGTTCCGGCTGATGAACCGGGAAGTGACGTCGGACCGGTTCCTGTTCCTGACCGGGCGCATTTCCCCGAAGCTGGCCCTCCTGTTTTCCGCGGGCCTCCGCTTCCTGCCGATGCTTTCGGCGCAGGCGGGGCGGATCCGCAGGGCGCAGCAGGGGATGGGCGCGTCCCCGGATGACGCGTGGACCGACCGGCTCCGGAACACCCTCCAGGCGTTTTCGGCCCTCGTCACCTGGGGGCTCGAAAAGGCCGTGGAGATGGGCATGTCGATGAAGGCGCGCGGCTACGGCCTCCCGGGGCGGAGCAGCTATAAGGCCTACCGGTTCCGGCCGCGCGACGGCGCGCTGCTTGCCGTGGTCGTGCTGCTGCTCGCCGCGGTCATCGCGGGCATGGCTTCCGGCGCGCTCCGTTTCTCCTTTTACCCGTCCCTGACCGTGGGCCGGATGGACGGGATGGGCATGCTTTCGGCGGCTGCATTTTCGGTACTGGCGTTCCTGCCGGTGCTGCTTTATTCGGCAGAGGCGCTTCAGTGGAAATATTACAGATCGACAATTTAAGCTTCTCCTATCCGGAAAGCCCGGTCAAGGCGCTGGACGGGGTCAGCCTTTCCATCCGGGAAGGGGCTTTCGTGTGCGTGTACGGGCTGTCCGGCTGCGGGAAAACGACGCTGCTGACGCTGCTTAAGAAGTCCGTGTCACCGTTCGGCACGCGGACGGGGACCGTCCTCTACCGCGGGACGGACATCCGGGATCTTGATGACCGGCGGGCCGCGGCGGAAATCGGGTATGTGGGGCAGGACCCGGACGGGCAGATCGTCACGGACACGGTCTGGCACGAGCTCGCGTTCGGCCTGGAATCGCTGGGCTTTGACACGCCGCAGATCCGGCGGCGCGTGGCCGAGCTCGGCGTGTATTTCAATATGGAACCCTGGTTCCATCAGGAAACGGCGTCCCTCTCCGGCGGGCAGAAGCAGCTGCTGAACCTGGCGTCCGTGATGGTGATGGGGCCGTCGGTGCTGCTGCTTGACGAGCCCACCGCGCGGATGGACCCGGTCGCGGCGGCGCATTTTACGGATACCGTGAAGAAACTGAACCGGGAACTCGGGCTGACGGTCGTGATCGCCGAGCACCGGCTGGAGCAGGTGCTCCCGGACGCGGACCTGGCGGTCTTCCTGGAGGAGGGGCGGGTCGCATTTTCCGGGACGCCCCGGGAGGCGGTGCGGTATTTCGGAAACCACCCCGGGAACCCGATGGCGGAGGCGCTTCCCGCGGCCGCGCGGCTGCATGCGCGGATGGGCGGGAGCGGGGAGACGCCGATGACGGTGCAGGAAGGCCGGGCGTACCTGGCGTCCGTGCTCGAGCGGGCGGAAGCCGAAGGACCCGGGGCTGTAACGGCCGGGAAGCATGGCGCTGCCGTATCTGGGCTGGCGGAAGCCGAATGGGCCGGGACTGTGACGGCCGGAAAGCCTTGCGCTGCCGTGCCCGGGCGGGCGGAGATGCCGGGGGACAGCGGCCATGACAGGCATGAGCCCGGGCAGGCGGAAGCCCTCTCGCTGGCGGACGTCTGGTTCCGTTACGGGCAGACGCGCCCTGACGTCTTAAAAGGCGTATTTCTGACCGTCCGGAAAGGAGAGCATTATTGCCTCCTGGGAAGCAACGGGGCCGGGAAATCCACCCTTTTGGAAGTCATAACGGGCGCTCTGGCGCCTTACCGCGGCCGGGTGCGGGTCTGCGGCGAAATACGGAAGCGCGGGAAGGCGCCGGAGGCATCCGGGCGGGTCACCGCCATGCCGCAGGACCCGAAGCTCCTGTTCCTCAGCGACACGCTGCGGGAGGACTTCCGGGCGGCCTGCCGGATGGGCGGTGTCCCGAAGGAAATGTGGGACAGCCGCATCCTGGACGAAGCCCGCGCGTGGGGCATCGAGGGCCTGCTGGACCGCCATCCCTATGACCTGAGCGGCGGCGAGAAGCAGAAGGCCGCGTTTGTGAAAGTCCTGCTTCCGGGCCCTTCGCTGGTGCTGCTCGATGAACCGGCGAAGGGCATGGATGCGGCGGCGAAGGCGCGGCTCGCATCCGGGATCCGGAAGCTGGCCGGGGCGGGGATCGGCGTCATGACGGTGACGCACGACGTGGAATTCGCGGCGGAGTCGGCGGACCGGGTCGGCATGCTGTATGACGGCGTCATCGTTTCGGAGGACACGCCGGCGCGCTTCTTTACGGACAATCTGTTCTTTACCACGGCAGCGGCCTCCCTGACCCGCGGCTTCCTGGACGGCACCGTGACCGTGGAAGCGGCCGTTGATGAAATCCTGCGGCGCTGTAAGGGGGAGCCCCATGCGTAAGGACGC
>JAGDAW010000135.1 GCA_017959345.1 Lachnospiraceae bacterium
ATCATCCTGACCGGGAAGGTCACCATCGAAATCCTGGTCTCCGGGCTCGTGCTGACGGCCGCGCTCGGGGGACTTCTTTATGCGCTTTTCGGTTATACGCCCGGACGGGAGCTGCGTTTCCTGAAAAAGGCGCCGCACTTCTTCCTCTACCTGTTTGTGCTCCTCATTGAGATCCTGAAGGCGTCCGTCCGGATGATCGGCTGCATTTTCGCGGAAAAGAGCGGGATCCGGCCGGCGCTGGTCACATTTGAAAGCGGGCTGAAGACCCGTTTCGGCCGGTATGTGCTCGCGAATTCCATCACCCTGACCCCCGGCACCATCACGGTGGAACAGACCGGGGACGTCTTCACGGTCCACTGCCTGAAGCGGGAATTCCTGGATGTGTCGGAGGACAGCGTCATGATGCGCTGGATCCGCCGGCTGGAACGGTAAGGAGGGCGCCATGCCGGAGATTCTTAAGATTTTTCTTCAGATTACCCTTTTCCTGCTCGCGGCGGGCATCGTTTTCGGCCTGGTCCGCGCGATCGCCGGGCCCCGCAGGGCGGACCGCATCCTCGGCATCAATATGACCGGCTCGCTCGGCACCGCGGCCATCGCGGTCTCGGCGGTCCTGTTCTCGGAGCCGTGGCTCCTGGACGTCTGCCTCGTCTACTGCCTGATCAGTTTCCTGGCCGTGGTGGTGCTGGCGAAGGTCCACATCGAACAGAAACAGGAGGACGCCGCCCATGACTGACATCCTGAGGACCGTCATTTCCGGCCTCCTGCTGCTGGCGGGCATCTTCACGGTGTCCGTCTCCGTCACCGGCGTCATGCGGTTCCGGTTCATCATGAACCGGATGCACTGCGCGGCGCTTCTGGATTCCATGGCGCTCCTCCTGATCCTCGCGGGGGCGGCCGTCGCGGCCGGGCGCATGGAATACGTCCCGAAACTCCTCCTGGTCCTCGTGTTCCAGTGGGTCGGGAGCCCCATCGCGTCCCACATGGTGGGCCGGCTGGAAGTCACCACCGACGATACGATCGGGGAACACATGGACTTTGAACGTCCGGAAACCGGAGAAGACCTATGATCGCCGATGTTGCGGAGCTCCTGCTCCTCGCGCTGCTCGTCGTCTGCGGGATCGCGGCATGCGCGTCGAAAAACCTGATGGTCTCGCTGATCATTTTCATGGCTTACAGCATCATCATGTCCATCGTATGGGGGCTCCTGAAGGCGCCGGACCTCGCCGTCACGGAGGCCGCCGTCGGGGCGGGCGTCTCGGGCGTGCTGATGTTTGTCACACTGAACCGGATCCGGCGGATCCGCAGGGAAGAAGCGAAGGACGATGAAGAAACGGACATTTAGGGAATGGCTGAAAGCGTGGGACGAGGGAGAGATCGATTTTTCGGTCCCCGGTCCCGGCTGCCCGGAAACGCCGGGGGATGCCGCTTCTTCCGGGGACGCCGCCGATGACCGTCCCGCGCCGAAGGACGACGCGGCCATCCGCGCCTACGCGCGCCGCTTCCGCGACCGGGAAGCCGCCCTCTTCCGGCGGATCTACCCCGTCATGGTCGTCCTGATCGTCGCCGTCATCAGCGTGTTCCTGCTCCGCGTCGTCACGGAACTTCCCCCGTTCGGGTCCGCGGACACGCCCGCGAACAGCAGCGAAACGATCCGGCGGTACCTGGAAGACGGGCTTTCCGAAACCGGCGCCGTCAACGTCGTCGCGGGCGTGATCCTGGACTACCGGGCGTTCGACACGCTCGGCGAATCCCATGTGCTCTTTACCGCCGCGTGCGCGGTCCTGATCCTCCTCCTGTCTTCCGAAAAGCAGTCGGACAGCCTCCGGGTGCGGGAAATTCTGGAGAAGGACGCCGTGCTCCACACCACGGGGCGGGTGCTGATCCCGCTGATCCTGCTGTTCGGCATCTACATTGTCCTGTGCGGCCACCTGGGCCCCGGCGGGGGCTTCTCCGGGGGCGCCGTCATCGGCAGCGCGCTGATCCTGTACAGCCTCTGCTACGGTCCGGAGCGCGTCCGGAAGGGGCTGAACCTGAAATCCTACCGCGTCACGGTGCTGACGGCCCTGCTGTTCTACAGCCTTGCCAAATGCTATTCCTTCTTCTGCGGCGCGAACGGCCTTGAAACCATTTTCGGGCCCGGAACGCCCGGGAACCTGTTCTCCGCCGGCCTGATCCTCCCCCTCAACCTCGCGGTGGGGACGGTCGTGGCCTGCACCATGTACGGCTTTTACGCCTTGTTTACGGAGGGAACCGTCTGATGCTCCGCATCCTCTGGGACAGCCGAATACAGTCCGCTGCCGTGATCCTGTTCGCGGTGGGTTTTACGACCCTCCTTCTGAACCGGAACCTGATGAAGAAGATCGTCGGGCTGAACATCATGGATACCGCGGCGTACCTGTTCCTGACCTCCATCGGGTACATCGAGGGCCGCCTGCCGCCCATCCTCGCGGACGGGGTGGCGGACGCGTCCGCCTATGTCAACCCGCTGCCGGCCGGGCTCGTGCTGACGGGCATCGTGGTTTCGGTTTCGGTCACGGCGGTACTCCTGGCGCTCTCCCTGCGCCTGTATAAGCGGTACCATACGCTGGACCTGGACACCATTTACCGGATCGTGCATGAGGAGGCGGAAGAACGTGAGTAGCTTCGTCCTGAATTTCCCCCTCTTCATGATCATCCTCTGCCTGGTGTGCGCCGCGGTGGGCACATTGCTGCCCCGGGCGGCCGCCCGGACCGTGTCGCTCTCGCTCGCGGCGCTCTGCCTGGCGGCGATTTTCTGCGTGTTCCTCTACGTCTACGGTGCGGGGCAGGAATTCGAGTACAGGATGGGCCATTACCCCCACCCCTGGGGGAACGAGCTGAAGATCGGGATCCTGGAATCGCTGTTCGGCATGGCGTTTTCATTGGTCCTGTTCCTGTCGCTGCTTGGCGGGAAAGACCCGCTGGACCGACTGGTCGAACCCGGGAAAGGCCGGTTTTTCTATGTGATGGCGGACCTGGTCCTCGTCGCCCTGCTCGTGCTGGTGTACTCGAACGACCTGTTCACGGGCTACGTCTTCATTGAAATCTGCACGCTCGCGTCCTGCGGGATCCTGATGATCCGCGGGAACGGGCGGACGGTCCTCGCCTCCACCCGCTACCTGATCTTCAGCCTGACCGGGTCGGGGCTGTTCCTGTTCGGCGTCATCATCCTGTACAATATTACCGGCCACCTCCTGATGCCGGACCTGAAGGAAGCGGTCGGCGCCCTCACCGCGTCCGGCGCGTACCGCTTCCCGTTCCTGGCGTCGGTTTCGCTGGTCTCCATCGGGCTCGCCGTCAAGAGCGGGCTGTTCCCCTTCCACCTGTGGATGGCGGACACGTACGGGGAAGCGGTCCCCACCTCTTCGGCCATCCTGTCCGGCCTGGTGACGAAAGGCTATGCCTTCTTCCTGGTCCGGTTCATTTTTGACGTGACGGGGCCGGACATTTTCTGGCAGAGCGGCGTCCAGAACGTGCTTTTCGCCATGGGGGCCGCCGGCGTCGTCATGGGGTCCGTGGGGGCCATCCAGGAGAACAACCTTTACCGGATGATCGCGTACTCCTCGGCCGCGCAGATCGGGTACATCTACATGGGCATCGGGCTCTCCGCGGACCTCGGACTGACCGCGGCCCTGTTCCACATCCTGCTGCATGCGCTGACGAAACCCGCGCTGTTCCTCTCCGCTTCGCGCCTCTCGGCCCGCATGGGCGGGGCGCTGAAATTCCGGAACCTGCAGGGCGCCGGCTATTACGAGCCCGCCGCCGGGGTGTATTTTACGGCGGCGGCGTTCAGCATGATCGGGCTCCCGTTCACCATGGGGTTCATCTCCAAGTACCTGTTCGGGCTGGCCGCGTTCCGCGCTTCGACGCCGAAACTCGTGCTGACGCTCCTGGTGCTGGCGGTGAGCACGGTGCTGAACACGTTCTATTTCGCGCGGACCGTGCTGCGGATCTATAACGCACCGAAGAAACCGCCCGCGGAGCGGCAGCCCGCGAAGGACCTGCCCTCCTATATCATCGCGGGCGCCCTCTTTGCCCTGATCAATGTGGCTGTCGGCATCCTGTCGGGGCCGCTCACGGACCTGCTCGGATACGGGCTTTCACTGTTTTAAGGATACGCGCGGCGTCCGGGTCCCCCGCCGGGACCTTTTCTGCCGCCCGCATGCCGGGACGACGCGCCGGCTTCCCCGGTACGTCCCCGCGCATCCGCCGGTTCATAGGAGGCTCTTATGAAAATCCTGCTTCTGCTCATCCTGCTCCTCCCCATCGCCGCCGCGGCGGTGGTTTTCCTCGTCCGCTTCCCGTCCCGGAAGGGGCTCCTCCTCTTCACCGGGGGCGCGCTGCTTGCGGAAACCGCGCTGGTGACCCTGCTCGCGTGCCTCGGGGACGTCTCGATGACCCTCTTCTCCATGACGGACACCCTGGTCGTCGCCCTGGAAACGGACGCGGTCGCCCGGGTCTTCATGCTGACGGCGGTCTGGGTGTTCCTGCCCGCCGGCGTCTTCGCATTCAGGTACCTGGAACACAGCGCGGGGGAAGGGGCTTTCCCGGAGCATCGTTTCTACGGGTTTTTCCTGCTGTCCCTTGCCGCGCTGATGGGCATGGACCTCGCGTCGAACCTGGTCACCCTGTACTTTTTCTTTGAAATGCTGACGCTGCTCTCCATGCCGCTCGTGCTCCACGACCGCACGGAGACGGCCTTCGCCGCGGCGCTGAAATACCTCTTCTATTCCATCGCCGGCGCGCTCGCGGGGCTTTTCGCGATCCTGGTCCTGACGCACGCGGCCGGCACCGCGTCGTTCGCCCCGGGCGGCCACGCGGACGCATTTGCCGCTTCCGGGAACCGGGGGCTCCTGCTCGCGGCGGTCTTCGTCGGAATCGTGGGGTTCGGCGCGAAAGCCGGCCTCTACCCGCTGCACGGGTGGCTCCCCACGGCCCACCCCGCGGCCCCGGCCCCCGCGTCCGCGATCCTCAGCGGCGTCATCGCGAAAGCCGGCGTCCTCGCCATCCTGCGGATGATCTATTTCTACGCGGGACCGGCGTTCCTTTCCGGCACCTGGGTCCAGACGGTCCTGCTGATCCTGGCCCTGCTCACCGTCTTCATGGGTTCCATGACGGCATGGCGTGAGAAAATCCTGAAAAAACGGCTGGCCTATTCCTCCGTCAGCCAGATCTCCTACGCGCTCTTCGGGCTGTTCCTGATGAACGCGCAGGGGCTTACGGGCGGGCTGCTCCAGGTGGTCTTCCACGCCGCCGCGAAATCCTGCCTGTTCCTTGCCGCCGGGTCCTTCATTTTCCATACCGGGAAGATCTCGGTGACGGACGTGAAAGGCCTCGGCCGGAAGCTTCCCGTGACGTTCGGCGCCTTCACCATGGCCGCCCTGTCCCTCATCGGGATCCCGCCCTTCGCGGGCTTCGTCAGCAAATGGTACCTGGCCCTCGGCGCCATGGACACGGGGCTGCCCGTGTTCGGGTGGCTCGGCCCCGTGGTCCTGCTCGTGTCGGCCCTGCTGACGGCCGGTTACCTGCTCCCCGTCGTGGTGGACGCGTTCTTCCCGGGGAATACGGACCGGGCGGCGGACGCGCCGGGCGGGGAAGGCGGCGCGCTGATGGCGCTGCCGTTGATCCTCCTTGCGGCCGCGGTACTCGTTTTCGGCCTGTTTTCCGGGCTTCTCACCCCGTATTTCCTGGACCTGGCGTCCAATGTCCTTGCCGCCGGCTGATCACCCCTTCCGATGCGGGCCCCGCAAGCCCGCCGTCCCGGGTCCGGGCATTTTCCTGCCCTCAGGAGCGCAGATTTGAACACATACTGGTATCTTCCGGCGATCCTCCTCCCGGCTGCGGGAGGCACATTTGCCGGGCTCTTCTTCAAAAATGAAAAGGCGGTCCGCGTCTTCTGCGGCACGGTGACCTGCCTCACGTCCGCCCTCGCCTTCCTGCTGATATTGAGCGGGACGGAGGGCCTTCTTGAAGTGGCCCGTTTTTCGGACCGGCTCGTCTTCTGCCTGGACCTGACGGGTCCCGGCCGCGTCTTCGCGTCCGTTTCGGCGTCGCTCTGGCCGCTGACGGCGCTCTATGCCTTCGAATATATGGACGGGGACCCGCGTTTCCGTTCTTTCTACAGTTTTTTCACGCTCTCGTTCGGCGTGACGCTCGGCATCGCGCTTGCCGGGAACCTGTTCACCCTGTACTGTTTCTATGAAATGCTGACGCTGTCCACGGTGCCCCTCGTCGTACACACGCACACGAAGGAGGCCAGCCGCGCGGGACGGGTGTACCTCGCCATGTCGATCGGCGGCGCGGCGTTCGCCTTCATCTCCCTGGTTTATACGGTCGTCTCGGGCCCGGCCCTGCCGCCTTCCGCGGTTTCCCGGGTCTTCTGGCTCTTCGGCTTCTTCGGCTTCGGCGTCAAGGCCGCCGTCTTCCCGCTCCACTTCTGGCTCCCGAAGGCCGCCGCGGCGCCCACGCCCGTCACGGCGCTGCTGCACGCCGCGGCCGTGGTCAACGCGGGCGTATTTGCCATCCTGCGGCTGACGTATGAAGTCTACGGGGCGGACCTGCTTGCCGGGACCCCGGCGCAGGCCGCCGCCCTCTCCTTTGTCCTTTTCACCGTGGTCTACGGCTCCTTCATGGCGGTGCGCGAACAGCACCTGAAGCGGCGGCTGGCCTATTCCACGGTGTCGAACCTCGCCTATATGCTGTTCGGCGTGCTGCTCCTGACGCCCGCGGGCCTGACGGCGGGCCTGATGCACATGGTTTTCCACTCCGTGATGAAGATCACCGCGTTCTTCGCGATCGGCGCCGTCAACCGGCACGCCGGCATCGAATACCTGCAGGACGCGGAAGGGCTCGGGCGCCGGATGCCGGTGACCATGGCCTGCTTTACCGTCTCCGCGCTGGCCTTGATCGGGATCCCGCCGTTTGCCGGCTTCGTCAGCAAATGGTACCTCCTGGCCGCCGCGGCGGACGCGGGGACGCCCCTCGCCTTCCTCGGGATGGGCGCGGTGCTGCTCTCCGCGCTGTTTACGGCCTTCTATACCCTGGTCGTCGTCCGGAAGGCGTTCTTCCCGGTGCCGGGGGCCGTTCCCGCGCGGCGCGAAGCCGGCGTCCGGATGCTGGTGCCCCTGGTCCTGCTGGCGTTTGCGTCGCTGGCCTGCGGCCTTGCCGGCCGGTATTTTTACAATGTGCTCGCCGAAACGGTGTCCGGCATCCCGTCCGAACAGTGGGGAGGCCTGTGATGACGCTGCTCCTGGTCCTCCTCCCCATGCTCGCCGCCCCCGCGGCCTTCTTCGTTTCCAAAACGGCGGCTTCCCGTCCGGAACGCGCCGGACAGGCCGGGTTCCTGCTCATGGCGGGCGTCTGCGCGGCGGAGTGCCTGCTCGCCGCCCTGGCCGCGGTCCGGCCGGAACTTGCTTTCCCCGGCACCGCCGGCGGCTCCATGTATATCCCCGTCCTCGCGGACCAGGGACTTTTATTCGAATACGACGGGTTCCGGCGGGTCTACACCGTCGTCCTCCCGTTCATGTGGCTGATGACGTCCCTGTTCTCCCCGGAATACTTCAAAGGGCACCAAAGGACCGGCCGGTACTGCTTTTTTACGCTGATGACGCTCGGCGCGGCCATGGGGGTCTTCCTCTCCGGGAATTTCTTCACCGCCCTTGTCTTCTTCGAGGTCATGAGCTTCACGTCGTTCCCGTGGGTCATCCAGGAGGAGACGGCGGACGCCGTCCGCGCGGCGGGCACGTACCTCGCGGTCGCGGTCATCGGCGGCCTTGCGGCCCTGATGGGCATTTTCCTGCTGCAGCATGAGCTCGGCACCACGGACTTCTCCGCGCTCGCGGGCGCGCTGCAGCGTGCGGAACACCCCGGGCGGATCGCCGCGGCGGGCGGCTGCATCCTGGCGGGCTTCGGCGCGAAAGCGGGCATGTTCCCGCTCCATATATGGCTCCCGAAGGCCCATCCCGCGGCCCCGGCGCCCGCGTCGGCGCTTTTATCCGGCGCGCTCACAAAGTCCGGGATTTTCGGCATTCTGGCGCTTTCCTGCGTCCTTTTCCGTGACTGTGTGCCCTGGGGGGTGCTCCTGCTCTCCCTCGGCGCGGTCACCATGCTGCTCGGCGCCGTCATGGCGCTCTTCTCGGTCAACCTGAAGCGCACCCTGGCCTGCTCCTCGATGTCGCAGATCGGCTTCATCCTGGTGGGGACGGGGGTCCTGTGCCTCCCGGGGGAACACGCCGCGCTGGCCGCTTCCGGCGTCCTGCTGCACATGGTCAACCACTCGCTCTTCAAGCTGGTGCTGTTCATCGCCGCCGGCGCCGTCTATATGAACGCGCATACCCTGGACCTGACGGCGCTGAAAGGGGCCGGGAAGGGGCACCCGGTCCTGATGGTCCCGTTCCTGCTCGGCGCGCTCGGCATCTCCGGCATCCCGGGGTTCAGCGGCTATCTCAGCAAGACGCTGCTGCATGAGGGCATCGCGGAGGCCGCGGCGGAATACGGGGCGGCGCTCACGGCGGTCGAGTGGGTCTTCCTGTTTTCGGGCGGCCTGACGCTTGCCTATATGACGAAGCTTTTCGTCTGCCTGTTTGCAGACGCCCCGGAGGCCGCGGCGGAACGGAAGGACGGCCACGCGGCGCAGCCGGCCAAGGCCGCCGCGGGCGGGGCTTCCGGTATATCCGGGCATCCGGCCAAAGCCGCCGCGGGCGGGACTTCCGGCATATCCGGCCATCCGGCCAAAGCAGCCGCGGGCGGGGCTTCCGGCCACGCGGCGCACGGCTTCTCCATGAACCCGCTCAGTGCTACGGCGCTCTGGGTCAGCGCGCTGCTGATCCCGCTCTTCGGGCTCGCGCCTTCCCTCACCCTGGAACGCGTGGCGGCCCTCGGGACGGACTTTTTCCGAACGGAACCGCTCCTGCCGGGCTTCCGGTGGTTCTCGTTCGGGAACCTGCGGGGCAGCCTGGTTTCGGTGGCCGTCGCGGCCGTGGTCTACATTTTCTTTGTCCGGAAATGTCTGATCCGGGACGGGAAATACGTCAACCGCTGGCCGGCGAAGCTCGACCTGGAAGACGCCTTCTACCGGCCGCTCCTGCTCCGGTGGCTCCCCGGCTTCTTCGGCGCGCTGGTGAAGCCTTTCGCGGAAAACCGCTTTACGGGCGGGCTCTTCAGGGGCGCCGTCCTGGCCGGCCGCTTCCTGGCGCGGTGCATCGCGGAGAACCGGCTGACGGGCGCCCTGTACCGGGCGGCCGTCCGGGCGGGCGGGATCCTCGCCAGGGGCTTCAGCGACCTGCCGGACGCATTGGTCCTGCTGCTCCGGAACACCCTGTTCCGTCCGCTGAAGCGGCCGGATCCCGGGAGCCCCGCTTCCACATTGTCCTATAAGATCGGGGCGATCGCGGACCGGCTGGATCCGGAAGCGGACCCGGGACGGCACCCGCACGCCTCCGGACTGTATGAACGGGTGCGCGCGTTCCTGCACGCCACCCACAACCTGACGGATTCCCTGTCCTTTGCACTGCTACTACTGGGTCTTGCGATCTGCGGCATCCTGATTTATGTACTCGTACTGAGGGGATAACGGCCCCGGGCGGCCGTATTCCCGGAAAGAAACGGTGTTTTAAACATGACGGAACGCAGCGGTTTCCTGAAGGACAGGCTTTTATTCGTGACTGCGGTGGTCCTCTACGGGACCATCGGCATGTTCCTGCGCTTTACGGACCTCCCGAGCGAAGCCGTGGCCCTGTACCGCGGCGTGATCGGTTCGATATTCATCCTGCTGTACAGGGCCGCGCGGCATGAGAAGCCGGATTTCGCGGCCATCAAGCGGAACCTCCCGCTCCTCCTGTTCTCCGGCTTCATGCTCGGCCTGAACTGGATCTTCCTGTTCGCGGCGTATGTGAAAACCACGGTGGCGATCGCGAGCCTCTGCAATTACATGGCGCCGATCTTCGTCATCGCGCTGACGCCGCTGGTCCTGAAGGAGAAGCCGGACCCCCGGAAGCTGCCCTGCATCGCGGCCGCACTGGCGGGCATCGTCCTGGTATCGGGCGTGTTCGGCGGCAGCGTCGGGGACCCGGTGGGGGTCGTCTACGGGCTGGCCGGCGCGGTCTGCTTCACGATTATCGTCTTCTGCAACCGGGTCTTCCGGGACCTCCCCGCCCTCGACCGGGCGCTGATGCAGCTGGCCATGTCCGCGGTGACCATTTTCCCGTACGTCCTCCTGAAGAACGGCGGGCAGGTCCCGCTGCCGGACCCGCGCTCCGCGCTGATCGTGCTGATGCTGGGCGTCCTGCAGACCGGCGTGGCGTACTGCCTGTATTTCCGGGGGATGGCGGTGCTGCCGGTGCAGACCGTGGCGATCCTCGGCTACCTGGAACCGGTCGTCTCCGTCCTCTGCTCCGCCGTCTTCCTGCATGAGCCGCTCGGCCTGCCGGGATGGATCGGGGCCGCGCTCGTCCTGACGGCCGCCCTGGTCAGCGAGACCGCTTTCCCGGGACCTTCGCAAGACGCGGCGGGGACCGCCCCCGGCACGCCGGAAGACGCGGTGGCAGGTACGACGGAAATCGCCCCCGGCAGGCCGGCAGAAACGGCGGCAGATCCGGCGGAAAACGCTCCCGACACACCGGCAGGCGCGGCGGGAAATCCCCCGGACAGCGGGAAACGAACCCCTGTACGCGAAACTATTGACGAATGACACGGACTGTGTTATAAATAGAGAATCGGCTTACAGCCGGACTATTCTTTACGGAGGACCGAACATGAAGAGAATCACTACACTTGAGACACGGAACCTGTGCGAGAGCG
>JAGDAW010000136.1 GCA_017959345.1 Lachnospiraceae bacterium
CCGCGCCCGTACAGGGCGGGCTGCCGGTCCTTACAGTCCCGGGGCTGCCGTTTACTCAGGCATATGCCGCCGGGTCCGTCCGGGGCGGATTCCCGGTCCTCACATGTCCCGGGGCTTCCGTTTCCTCCGGCATTTACCCCCAGGTTTTCCGCCGGGTCCGTCTGTTGCGGATTCCCGGTCCTTCTTAACGGTCCCCGGCCTCCATGTGGTTCAGCGCCTTATAGGCCAGCCGGTACAGGGTCCCGAACTCTTCCTCCGTCAGCCCCATGCGTTCCGCGAGGGACCCCGGGATCGAGACGGCCTTCTCCTTCAGCGCCCTGCCCGCGTCCGTCAGCGACAGGGTCAGTACCCGTTCATCGTCCGAAGACCGCGTCTTCACCAGGTACCCGGCCTGCCTCAGCCGGTTCAGCACCGGCGTCAGGGTGCCGTAATCCAGATGGAGGCATTCCGCCAGTTCCCTGGAACCCACCGTTTCCTTCTCCCACAGCACCATCATGACAATGTACTGGGTATAAGTCAGGTTCAGTTCCGAAAGATACGGCCCGTACTGACGTACAAGCTCCTTCGCGCAGGCATACAGCGGGAAACAGACCTGGTTCTCCAGTTTCAGCACATCATAGCCATCCATATCGGCAAATACCTCCTTCCGATCGCGCGCTATTTACTTGTGCAAAATCATTATAGGCGAAAGAAATCCTCCTGTCAAGGAGGAAATTGTGAACTTTATGTAAACATTTTCAGGGGAAAGACGGTTTCCGAAGACGGACGGAACTGCCCGTCTCCGGGGATCGCCCCATCAGGGCCAGGTACGGAGACTTGGAGAAGGATGCCGATGCGGCGACTATGGGATCCTCTCATCAATTCCGGGTACAGCCCCGCCGCGCCGGGGGGTGCGTAAAACCGCTCAGTTCCCGGCCGCTCCTGCCTGCTCCGTCAGCACCCGGAAGAAATCCGGCAGGACCCTGTCCAGGCGCACGGGCCGGCCCGCGCGGTCCAGGAAGCAGTGTTCCGACCCGGCTTCGCAGACGCATTTCCCGTCCCGGTCCGCCATCCGGTATGAGAGCTTCAGGCGGACGCCGCGGAACTCCTCCACCGACACCGTGATGAACACGTCGTCCGGAAATGTGGTGGAGTGCCTGTAGCGGCAGGTGACGGACGTGACGGGGGAGACGATCCCCGCCGCTTCCAGCTTCTCATAGCCCCAGCCGAGCTTCGCGAGGTAATCCACCCGGGCCTCCTCCATCCAGCGGATGTAATTCGAGTGATGGGTGATCCCCATGCGGTCGGTCTCATAGTAACAGACTGTGTGACGGTACGGTTCCATAACGCCTCCTTATTCTTCCCACTCCAGGATCAGCCGCTCGGCCTCCGCCCAGTCCTTCACCCGGAACATGCCCGCCTTCTTTTCATCGTACATGCGGTTGCACTGGGCGTCCATCAGGATCTTCCGGTAGGAGCCGCCCAGCAGGTTGTGGTACCCGTCGTCCACCAGGACGTCCGCCCGGATCATCTGCTTGTTCGAGGCGACGATCACATGGTCCCACCGGATGAACGGGAAATACCGGAACAGCACCCGCTCCATCTTCGCGGCCACGCTCTGGTACGGGGTGGCCGTGACAATGTAGACCTCATGCCCCCGGTCCATCAGCCGCTTCAGCGCCTCCGGCGCGCCTTCGATCGGCGTCACCGCGTCCCAGAAGCTGTCCTCATCGAGCGGCGAAAAGATCTCCTCCGTGGTGAGGTCGGGGTAGGTGACCTGCATGTTCCAGCATTTGACGTCCGTGAGCCGGACGTTTTTGCCGTATTTCCGGTTCAGGCATTCCGTCCAGGGCACCAGCAGGTGTTCGATTGTGTCGTCCATATCCACAAGGATAACCATATTGTCCGCCCTTTCACCGGTCCGATCCAGCCCCGCCCCCGGGAAATGTATCCCCCGGCGCGGGACCGCTCCAGTATAATCCGCAATCCTTATTATGTCAACGGAGAACTGAAGGCACTCCCCCTCAGAAAAAGGACCGGCCCCGGCACCGGGACCGCGGATGGGTCCGCCCGGCGCAGAAAAAAGGGGGAGACCCTCCGGCCTCCCCCCTGCGGGTCCGTATCCCTTACTCTTCCGCCGCTGCCTTGGCAATGGCGGTGACGTGCGGGTTCATGCCGTTGTACCAGTACAGGTACCCGGTGATATCCACCTTGTCGCCCACCTTCAGGCCTTCGACCGCCTTATAGACGTCCGTGTCCTTCCCGCAGAGATAGAACTCCACGCAGAAGCTGTAGGTATTCTCCCCGAGGGTGGCCTTGAAATACAGGTCGTCCGACTTCTCCTCCGCGTTCTTGTACGCGAACGCGGCGCCGTCTTCGTCATAGGCCGCGATCGTCAGGCCCTTGAAAGTCACGTACTGGTTCTGCTTCCCGATGAGGTCGTCGGTGCCGAGCAGTTCCGTCACGTCTACCGGCTCCGCGATGAAGCTGCCGGGGATCACTTCGAACGTCGCGTCCGTGATCTCCAC
>JAGDAW010000017.1 GCA_017959345.1 Lachnospiraceae bacterium
ACACCGCACTTGAAATTAATACTAAGCCGGTCAGAACAAATAATATAAGATTTCTTCGCTGCATTTTCTTCTCCTCCAAATAATTAGATTTAAACAATTGAGATGGACCAATGTATCATTTACCCATAATTATTCATCGCGCAGCAACATGGCAACAAAACAATAATCTTCATTTTATGCTGAATGTTACCGTCTTAACGTGCAACCGCAAACGGACATTATCTCTGACCAAGGCGTTTTCCTGCCTTTTTTTGATCTCAAAACCCGTTTTCTGACGGTATTGTCGCGGTGTAAAATTATACCCACATTCATTTTTCCCAGCATTTTCAAGGCTTTTCGATGTTGGTTCCAACTGCCGCCCGGTAGTCGAACACTTTTGTGAGCAACCGTGAACGCCTCGCTTTTCGGGTTCCGGAACACCTCTCAGCCGCATAATAACGCATATTTTCGCATATTTTTTCCGGCAAAAGGTGTAAAGTAAGGTGCAAATGTTTCCATTTTACACCTGGGGTTTTTCAAAGGTTTACCTCACTTTTTTGCCTTATCCTCCCGATCTCGGCTCTGGCATCTTCCATCTTCACATGCGTATAGGTATTCAGTGTAACCCCGATCTCCGCATGCCCCATAAGGTACTGAAGCGTCCTTGGGACTCATTCCGGACTTCTCCATGATGGAACAGTATATATGGCGGCATACGTGCGGCGTCGCTTTACCATCCCGGGACCCGCTGATATCCGGCTGGTCAGGCCTTGGAGACACCGGGCTTTCACCGGTCCGGCTGCACACTCTCAGCCGGGCACACAACCGGAATTCGCCTGTGAGGAATCGAATGCTCACTCTAAGTCCAGCTTATAATAATGGGCATCAAAATAAGTCTCTTCTCCCCATTTTTTATAGCGTGTTTTTCTGTCCTCTGAAAACCCGAATCTGTGAAGAAGCGCAACGGACGCGAGATTGATGTCTGCCACCTCTCCCGTAATGGACTTTCCGCCTTCCGCCTTAACCCAGCGAATGATGGCATCCACCACTTCGGTTCCGAGGCCTTCCTTCCAATGGTCTTTTGAGATGCAATACCCGATATCGTAATTCCCGTTTTCGGGAAATATGCAGCAGGTGCCGACAGGCGTACCGTCCTCTTTCCATTCAGCAACCAGATAGTATCCCTCCGGGTTGTCTTCCATCTCGTCCACACATTTGAGATACGCTTCATCCATGTTCTCACGGACAGGGTCGCTCATATACTTCCCGTTTTCTTTGTCTCCCCATAGAGACAGCGTAAAGTCTTTATCGGATTTCCGCCAGGAACGAATGATCAGTCTTGGCGTTTCCAGGTTTTTGATAAGAAGCATGGCGTATTGTTTTCCTCCACAGATCGAGGAATCTGTCAATCTGTTGCCGACACGAGCATGATCGCATACCTGCTTTCGGTCTTATCATATACACTCCAGCAGCATGCGCCATACCATTCATGTCCGTCATCAAAGTAATCCGACCAGTCTGTTGTCCATTCATAGATGTCAAGCGCATCTGTATCGTTTGGAAACAGAAGCGCATTCACTTTTTTGAAGTCCTCCGGCGTATTTCTTCTGCCGTGCACCGGTTCCATCAATGCATACCAGTAAGGAACCGCAGTCCCAATATTCCCGTCGTCCGGTTTCCATTCGGAATCATACCAGACACGGCCATTGCAACCGGTTTTTACAATGTTCGGGCAGTAGAAAAATGCCTTAGGATCCAGCGGGGAAGGCTGCGCCTTGTCGATGTCATAAACCAACGGATGCAATTGGTCTGCATAGTCCTCACCGAACAGGATCCGGGCGTTTTCTATATTCTTTATGCTCTGTTTTACCAGCCAGTCGAAGACTGAACGCAGTGTTTCTCTATGAGAGGCTATCCCTTTGTAAGGCGCATCACCACATACCAGATGATAGTCAACCTCACCGACCAGATGATTTTCGCTGTCCGGATCATATCGCTTTATATACTCATAGAAAGCGTCATTCTCTACCCTTTTCATGGCACATACCTGCAAATCGACTTGTTAAAGGCTAAGCCCCTATAACGGTGTTTATTCACAAACCACCCCGCTTCTGTCCCTCCGCCTCAGATCTCCTTCCGGAAGCAGATGATCCGATTCGCCTCTTCAAAGCCCACCGCCAGGTGGAACTTCAGGCTGCCTTCATTTTCCAGTTCGCAATCGCTGGCGAACTCCGTACAGCCCTTTTCTTTCGCCCACCTTTCGCACGCTGCCAGGAGTTCCGCGGCATATCCGTTCTTCCGGTATCCGTCCAGCACAAATATCCCTTCCAGATATCCGACCGGAGAACTTTCGGTCCCTTCGACGTAATCATACCGGAGCTGGCACTGCGCAAATGCTGCCGGTTCATCCCCGACATACCGGATAAAGCACACCGCGTCATCTCTTGTCACGAGCGCCCGGAATTCCTCCGCCAGATCCGCCGGATTATGGTCTTCCCACATCCGGATTGCCAGTCCGGCGAGAACCTCTGCATCTTCTTTGTTTGCCCTCTTAATCATACATGCCTTTCTCCGATTGCGGAACATTACGGGACATTGCGAAAAAGTACTGTTCCTCTTACAAAAACCCGCCTTATTCAGACTGGTTTTCCTCTGGAATGCTGATGCCATTCAGATACGGAGGAACCGATGCCTCTCCAGCCACGAAACAGACGCGCTCAATGCCTCCGCCGTCTTCGTCTCCAGAACACATCTGGCTTCCCTTTGCGCCGCCAGCCCCAGCCGGTCTTCCAGATCGATCTCACCGGCGCCCAGCGCCAGATGGTTCTTCGGCGGCACTTCCGACCCGTCATGGATATGGAAATGGACCACCCGCCCGAAATGTTCCCGGATGAACGGAAGATCCTTCTCCCCGACGGCCTTCGAATGCCCGATGTCCCAGGTCAGCCCGAACTTCGGGCTTTCGAGAAGGTATTCGACCGCCCGCCTCTCATAATCCCTGAAACCGTCCGTGTTCTCCACCGCGATGACCAGGTCACTGTGCCCGATCCAGTCCTCGCACAGTTTGCGGAACACCGCGAACGACCGCATATAGGTGTCAAAATCCCGGTCATACATTTGCACTTTCCGGTCCGGCAGTGTGATATGGATGCCGTGGTTCATATGCATGGTAAGCGTGAGCGGCCGGCTGCCCCCGCCGGACCGGTCGCGCAGGTACAGAAGCGCCTTTGCCGCTTCGATCGTCCTCCGGACGGTTTCCAGATAAGCCTCCGACACCCGCCGGTTAAAATCCGCGATATCGAGGTTCTCTTCCAGATGGATCGTGTAGTAAATGCCGGCTTCTTCGGCAAGGCGGGCCAGATGCGCCGGATCCTCCAGCCGTTCCGCCTGGTACTCGGGGAAATTCATGTTCAGCTCGATGAATTTCAGACCGAGGCCGCGGCAAAGCGCCACATTGTCTTCCAACGTCCGGTTCTCAATCAGTGTGGGCATCCCAAACTGTATCATCCTGTCGCCTCCCTATTGTGAGCACACAAATCACTGCACAGACCCCTTGGTTTTACGTATAGACGCTTTTTTCAGGAGTCCCCGGGGGCGCTCTCCGGCCGTTGTCTCCTCACCGGATGCCGGATCACCGTCTTCAACTTCTCCGGCGCCGTCTTCCGCGCGTCACTCAGATAGATCTCATGGTGGAGGCGCCGGTCTGTGATATCCAATGTGTACCCCTGGGCTTCCATAAACCGGTGCATCGCTTCCACCGTAGCCGGTTCGTCATCATACGGCCCGGTGTGCATGCATTGCACGCACAGGCCTTCCTCGTACGTGAAGAACTCAACCCCGGAAAAGTCCTGCTTCTTCTTCACCGCGGCTTCACGGACGGCCCAGTCGAAGTCCTCTTTCGTGACAAAATCCGGCAGCCGGATGACGGAGATCCAATGGAAGGCCTCCTTGTGGGCATAGTCCACGCCGGCGACGCCTTCCTGCCACCAGAAGCCCTCCAGGGGCGGCACCACATAGTCGAAATACCCGTCTATCTGATGACTGCCCTTTTTGCTCATCTTAATCGTGTACGCGATCCCATACAGCAGGCCGATGGCCCGCTGGTACGCGCCGCCCTCCTCGTTCGGATCCCCGCTGCCCCTAACCGCGATGAAATTCATCCCGGGGACGTCCACGATGGAAGGCACCCCCTTCGGCATATAGAATTCCTTATATTCCTTCCTGTAATCAAAAGGCATGGCCGCCGCTCCTCCCTCAGGTTCTTCCCGCTTCGGAAAATGATTCCGCCGGACCGGTACTTCTGTCCGCGTCCATCATAACCGAAGTTTCGTCTGTAATCAATACTCAAACGCCGCCCATCCCATAAAGGACAAGCGGCGTTCGGTCCGCGGGTATCCGGCTTTCCGGCAAACCTTGCGGATCACCCGGACGTCTCATCCGGATTCCGCGGGTTTATTTCCCCGGGTCAAATCTGTGAATGGGCAGGTATTTATATACCTGCGCGATGTAGTCCCTGTACCTCGGATATTTGCCGGACGAAATCCGCTCGCCCAGCTCCGAACTCCCCATAAACAGCAGGACCAGGAACAGCGGGCCGAGCAGCGTCATGTGGAAAATGCCGTGGGAAGCCACGCCGGCCCCGACCGCGAACAGGTAAAGGCCCAGCCACATGCCCTGCTCGCCGAGATAGTTCGGATGGCGCATATACGCCCATGGGCCGGTTGTATTAAACCCAAGGCAGTACGGTGCCGGCAGCGCGTCCAATGTTTTTCCTTCCGCGAGCAGCCGCTTCTTGGCCTGATGGAACGTCCACTGGTACCGGTCCGATACCGTTTCCAGCACCAGGAACGCAACGGACACGATTGCCGCCACGATGTCGACCAGGCCGATCGGCGCTGCCGATTCCATCCCCGCGAGGGCGGGAAGGCAGATCGCCAGGACGAGCAGGTTCTGGTATGCGCTGATAAACAGGAGGTTGAACAGGGTCCAGAGGAACGCGTGCCGGAAAACCGGGTGCTGCCGGACGATGGACCAGCGGTAATCCTCATTTCCCTCCCAGAATTTAAGCCGGTAGGCCCCCTTCAGGGCGAAATTGTACGTCAGGCGGATCCCCCAGACGGTCACGATCGACGCGTACAGGACCAGGCGCGGGCCCATGCCGCCGCGGACCGCGATGATCCAGACATAGGCGATCGGCAGCAGGCTCCAGAGCTTGTCCATCTGTGAATAGTTCTGTGTGATTTCCCCGACAATAAAGCAGTACGCGATGCTGCACCCGCAGACGATCAGCAGGATGGTGAGCGTACGGGACTGTGCCTCCGTAAACGGTTCCCCTCTCCAGATCACACTCAGTACAATCAGTGTGATGATGACCGCTGCGGACAAAACCGTCCCGATGATCTTTTTCATGGCCGGATACCTCCCTCTTAAAATCTTGCTATGGACAGCGGCTTCCCGCTGCCGCCCCCGTTATTCCTCCCCGGAGGCCGGATTCCACTGGTACCGGCTCAGATCCACCGTGTGGTCCTTTACCTCTATCCCTTCGTTTTCCAGCAGCCTTTGCTGGACGTCTTCGCCGCCGAAGGCGAACGACCCCGACAGCTTCCCCTGCGCGTTCACCACCCGGAAGCAGGGGATGGATTCCGGGTCCGGGTTCCTGTGCAATGCGTTTCCCACCGCCCGGGCCATTTTCCGGTCCCCGGCGAGTTCGGCGATCTGCGCGTACGTCGCGACCTTCCCGTAAGGGATCCGCCGGACCGCCTCATAGATGCGTCTGGAAGGGCTGTTGCTGACCAGGTCGTAGCTCTCCGCGATCATCCGCTTCACCTCGTCATCCGGGACGCACCCGTCCAGGATGATCGTGTTCCAGTGGTCCTTGTTCTGGTGATAGCCCGGCAGGACGGACGCGTAAATCCGGCGCCAGAAGAACGCTTTTTCCGGGTCCGCCTTCACATTGAGCTGTATCCGGCCGTCTTTCTCATAGACCAGCAGAAACGTCTTCCGGTTCGGGCTGAACCGCACGAGCTGCCAGTTGTCGTCATGAAACGGCGCGTCCCGGTACGTCTCCGGAAATGTCAGCGCGTACGCCAGCGCTTCTTCCGCCGTCCTCATGCCTCCGGATCCTCCCCGCCCTGCGCCGCCTCCGGACGGTCCTGCTGCCCGAGCAGCTTCTCCATCCAGATCATGTTGTAATACCGGCCGAATTTGAAGCCGCAGCGGTGGAAGGTGCCCACTTTCACATAGCCCATGCGGGCGTGGAACCGTTCGCTGTCCCGGGTCAGGTATTCGTCCTCCGTCACCGGGTCCCCGATGCAGGCGTACAGGTTCCGGATCCCCGGTGAAGCCAGCGCCTCTTCGAGGGCGTTATAGAGCATCCGCCCGAACCCGCGATGGCGGGACAGGTGGTCCAGGTAGATCGTCACTTCGCAGGAGTGGGCGTAGGCCGCCCGGCCGACGAAAGGCCCCGCGTACGCGTATCCCTGTATCACGCCGCCCTCTTCCAGGACCAGGTAAGGGTAGTGCGCCAGCGTTTGCGCCATCCGGCGGAGAAAGCTTTCTTCGGAAGGCACTTCACAGTCAAATGTGACCGCCGTATGGACCACATAGTAGGCATAGATTTCCAGGAGCCGGGGGACGTCCCCGGGAACCGCGGTCCGGATCATCTTCTTCCTCCTTTGAACCGGTTCAGGGTACCGGACAGCGTCCTGCCCGCAATACCCTTAGACATTATACCTGAATATAGGATAATCGCAACCGGTTTATGCTATTTTTATGAAACAAATGTCTGTGTCAGTTTGTGATGCTTCTGCGCTTCGCTCCTGATGTACCCACGCCCCGCCCCGGGCACGAAAAGAACGGCAGGCATAAGCCGTTTTGCCGCTTACGCCTGCCGTCCGCACTTTCTGTATTACGAGTCTTTCTCGATGCAGATCTCGCTGCCGTTCATCTTCTTCCGGACCTTGATCTGCTGCGGGATGTTCTCCATCAGCTCTTCCCGGTGGCTGATAATGCCGACGAGCTTATGGCTCCCCGCCAGGCTGAGCAGGATCTCCATCGCGCTGTCGATGGACTTGCGGTCCAGTGTCCCAAAGCCCTCGTCCACGAAGAGCGCATCCATCTGGATGGCCCCGCTGTTCGAAGAAACCGTGTCGGACAGGCCCAGCGCAAGGCTTAACGAAGCCTTGAAGCTCTCGCCGCCGGAGAGATTGCCCACCGGGCGCCGGTGCCCGGTGTAGTTGTCGAGCACTTCCAGGTCCAGGAACGTGTTGCTGTTCTTCGCGAGGGCGCCTTCTTTGCGGAACAGTTCGAACTGCCCCTTGCTCATCGGCAGGAGCCGCCGGTTCGCCGCGGCGATGATGCCGTCGAACCCCGCGGCCTGGATGTACTGCTCCAGCGTGATCTTCCCGTTCCCCGTCGTGCCTTTGACGAGTTTGTAGAGACGGGTGCAGATCCCGTAGGTTTTCACGGCGCTTTCATACGCGCCTCTCCGGCCGATGATTTCACCGTACCGCTTCCTGTTGGTCTCCAGCCGGTACGCGCACCGGTTCAGCCGCGTCCGCACCGCCGTCTCGGCCGCTTTCTGCGTCTCTTTCCGGGCTTTCAGTGCTTCCTCATCCACGAGCGTCAGTCCTTCGGCGTCCCGGCGCGCATCCGCAAGCTTCTCCCGGTTCGTCGCCACGGCCTGCCGGTAGGCACTGAGCGCTTTCTCCTGTTCCGCGATCACATTTTCCCCTACGGCAAATGTGCGCATCTCTTCCGCCGAAGCGAACCCGTATGCGCGGACCGCGTCGTCGAGTTTCGCGCGGCGGGTCTCCAGTTCCGCTTCCAGCTGTTTCAGCGCCGCCTCCTGGACGCCAAGGGCGGAACGGCACGAGGCCACCTTCTCATCCGCAAGCTTCTTTGCCGTATCCGCCTGTTCGATGCCGCCCAGGATCATCGTCTTCCGCGCCTCGGCCTCGTTTTTTCTGGAAACGGCCGTCGCCCAGTCCGGGTAGCTCAGCGTCCCGATGGCCCGGAGCGCCGCCTCCGCGGCGGCAGAAGCCGCCAGCGCGTTCTGCTTCCCGGCGCGGTTCTCCTCCTGCCTCCGCCTGAACGCTTCGGTTTCCGGGCCGCTGGCTTCTTCAAGGGCCGTTTCGGCTTTTGCCAGCCGTTCGCAGTCCGTCTTCAGGGCCTCGCAGCGTCCGAGACAGACCCGTTCCATCTCATCGACCTGTACCTTCGCCTCCCGGACGCCGGAAACCAGTTCTTCGAGCGGCAGTCCTTCCGGTTTCCTGCCGAGGAGCGGGTTCTCCAGGCAGTCCAGCAGCCCGATTCTCAGGTTTCCTTCAAATTCATCCCTGGAAGCCTTTGCTTTTTCCGCTTCTGCAAAGGCCTGTTCTTTCTTCTTCCGGCGCGTCTCCGCATCGTCCCGGATCCGCTTGAACGCCTCTTCCGAGATCGATTCTTCCGTCAGGACCGCAGGCTCCGGATGGTGGAGGGAGCCGCAGACCGGGCATTTTTCGCCTTCCCGGAGCCCTTTTGCCAGGATGCCGGCCCTGCTGTTTTCCAGCATACGCTCCGCCTTCTCGAATGCGCGCCTGGCTTCCTCATACCGGTCCCGGCACTCGGCAAAATCGCGCTGCTTTCCTAAGAGCGCCTCGTTCCTCCGATCCCGCTCGGGGATCTGTGTGCGGAGGATGCCGTCGATGTCCTTCCGGAGCGCCTGGACCTTCTCCAGCTCGCGGCCGGCCGCTTCCCGCTCTGCCGGCCGGTCCTTCAGCGTCCGGACCGTTTCGCTGAGTGTTCGGATCTTTTCTTTCAGGGCAGCCTCCTCATGGAGGAGCGCCTGCTCTTCCTTTGTCCGCGCATCGACGAGCGCTTGCTGGTTCCGAAGCGCACGTTCCTGCTCATCTTTCTGCCGGTATTTCGCTTCCTCATCCGCGATCCGCCCGATCCGGAGCTTCAGCTGCTCTGCTTCCGGCTCCAGCGCCTTCGCGGCGCCAAGGTTTTCCCCGGCTTTTGCGGCGGCATTCATGGCATCGCCGAGTTCCGCTTTCGTCCGCTCTTTCTGACCGGCCGCCCGTCCGGCTTCTTCGCCCTTCTTGATCCAATCGGTATAGAAGGGGGCCACCTGGCGGGTCGCGTTCTTCCGGCGCTCCAGCAGCCGCGCCTGGTCGTCCATTTCCGGCTTTTTCTGCTCCAGCGCCGCGCATTCCCGCTCCAGCGCCTCCTTTTTGCGGATGAACGCGTTATTCGTCTCGGCGCGCGTCAGGGCTTCCGCAGCCTTTTCGGATTCCACGACCGCGCGTTCCAGTTCTTCCGTAATCTGCCCTTGTCTCACGGCATCGGATTCGATCACACGGTCCAGGACGTCAAGGAACGCGTCGGTGTTCCACGCGCTTTCCGCGTTTTTCGCCTGCGCCTTCCGCTCCTCCAGCTCGGCATAGAGCGCGTCTTCCGGATCCGCTTCCGTGTCCCGGAAAGACTGGACCAGGCTGTTCCCTTCCGTCTCCTTCTCCTTCTCGGCGGCCTTCATCCGGTCCGCCAGCTTATTTTCCATATTTTTATACGTGCTCGTCCCGAAGATGGTCCGCAGGATTTCGGTCCGCTCTTCGGTCTTCGCGTTCAGGAGCTCCCGGAATTCGCCCTGGGCGATCATCACGATCTGCTTGAACTGCTGCTGGTCGATATGGAGCAGGTCCATTATTTTCCGGTTGACCTGGGTCAGGCCTTCGACAGGCTGCTCACCTTCCGCGTAGAAGATCACCTTCTCCTTCTCGACGATGACGCCTTCCCCGCGCTGCTTCTGGCGCTCATACGGCGGCTGCCGGTACACATGGTATTCCCGGCCCTGGTGGGAAAAATAAAAATCCACATAGCTCGGGTCCGAATCCTTCGCGTATTCGCTCCTCAGGTTCTTTTTGTCTCTGTACGTCCCGCTGGTCTCCCCGTACAGCGCAAAGCAGATCGCGTCGAAAATGGTCGTTTTCCCGGCGCCCGTGTCGCCCGAAATCAGGAACAGCCCTTTTTCCTCAAAGGCATCAAACCGGATGTCCGGCACCCGCCCCGCGTAGGGCCCGATTCCGCAGATCACCAACTTAATCGGTTTCATGAATCACACCTGCCTCTCTTGCGGCGTCCCGCATCACTGCCATCTCCTCGTCCGACATTTCCACGCCGTACACCTGCCTGTAAAAATCCCGGATCAGCTCCGTAAACGACCGGTTATCCGCGATCCGGCTGATGTCCACCTGCTCGATCGCGCGCGTGCGGGAATTGTCATAGATGATCTGGACCGTATACGGATACACCTGCTGGAAAAAACCCATCGCGTCGTTGACCACGTCTTCGTCGGTCAATGTGACGTAGATGAAATCCTGGGGGGACCTCACATTCAGCGGGTCAAGGAGCGCCTTCATCTGCCCGCGGATATGCCGCACGTCCCGCATGGGTTTCAGCGGGACCGTCTCAATCCGGACCCGTTCCCCCTCGCCAACCGTGACCAGCGTCACCGACTTCTCGTTGTTCGCTTCACTGAGCGAATACTTGAGCGGGGAACCCGCGTAACGGATCCCGTCCCGCCCGACGCGCTGCGCGGCATGGATATGGCCCAGCGCCACATAGTCGAACGCGTCAAAGCAGTCGTAGCCGATCTTCTCGACCAGCCCCACGCTCTGCGTGCCGATGCTTTCCGATCCGGAAAACGCGGGGTCTTCCCCGATTCCCGCCACGAACTGGTGCGCGACGAGGATGTTGATATGGGTGCGGTCGACCGGCGTATTCCGGATCACGGTCCTGACCGCGTCATCGTAATTCTCGATGTGCTCGTCCGGGAACCAGTGCCGGACCTGGGAGGCTTTCACAAACGGGAGCATATAGACGTCGACCGCCGTGTCCCCTTCGTATAAGCGCTGCATATGGAGCCGCCCGTCAAATACGGCGGAGATGTAGATCTCATTGGATTCGAACAGCCCGCTTCCGTAATTCAGGCGATCGTCCGAATCATGGTTCCCGCTCACCATAAAGACCTTGATCCCCTTCTTCGCGAGCCGGACCAGGAATTCATCGAGGAGATTCACCGCCCCTTCGCTGGGGACGGATTTGTCATAGACGTCCCCGGCAATGAGGATGCCGTCCACGGATTCTTCCCCCGCTATTTCGAGAATCCGGTTCAGGATATAACGCTGGTCATCGATCAGGTCATAATCCGCCAGGGATTTACCGAGGTGTAAATCCGCCAAATGTAGAAATTTCATGTAAAATCCTTTCCGCCTTATGGCTTGTATAGTGTTTCATCGCCGCTCCGTGTAAAAACCTGCCGCCCCCTGCCGGAACACAGGGCTTACAGGTCCGCTGTTCTTTTTTCCATCAATTCTGCTGCGGTTTTCCGGTGAAAAAAACGCTTCAGAAACGGCGCATTTCCCGCACGGAAAAATGTGCCGTTTCCGGGTGAAAAAACGAACCCGGATTCGCCGGAAAGATAAGCAAAAAAACGAAAGGAAAACAGCCGTATTACTTTTTATATAAATATGGTCAAAATGCACCATATTCCGATCGTGCCCCATAAAAGCAAAAAACCAATGTAATTGCGGCATTCACAATTACATTGGTAAAATATGAAGTAGCGGGGGGAGGATTTGAACCTCCGACCTCCGGGTTATGAGCCCGACGAGCTTCCAGACTGCTCTACCCCGCGATGTTAACAGATATAAGCCGATGGAGGGACTCGAACCCCCAACCTGCTGATTACAAATCAGCTGCTCTGCCATTGAGCCACATCGGCAAAGCCGACTGCTGATGAATCCTGTGGCCAGGTCATCCGATCTCTCAGGACAGCCGGTAACCGGTAATCCTGCCGCCGGAAGCGGACCGGCTAATAGAAATGGGGCCTACAGGGCTCGAACCTGTGACCCTCTGCTTGTAAGGCAGATGATCTCCCAGCTGAGCTAAGACCCCGGTCTAAAAATGTTATCCTACCATATAGCAAAAACTATTTAGTAGAAGCGACCCGAATGGGGCTC
>JAGDAW010000137.1 GCA_017959345.1 Lachnospiraceae bacterium
CATCTTCATGGTCGGGGACATGAAGCAGTCCATCTACCGCTTCCGGATGGCGCGGCCCGAGCTCTTCGTGGAGAAATCCCGCCGGTACAGCCGGACGTCCGGCCCAGACCGGAAGATCGAGCTCCATTCGAATTTCAGGAGCCGGCGGGAAGACATTGACAGTGTAAACCGCCTCTTCCGCCTGCTGATGCAGGAAGAGGTCGGAAATATCGAATACACGGAGGAGGCGGCGCTGCATCCGGGGCTTGCGTTCCCGCCTTACCCGGAGGGGTACACGGGAAGCCCGGAGACGGAAGTCCTGTGTCTGGACCCCACGGCGGAGGAAGAAGGGCAGGCGGATGCGGGAGACGTCGGGAACGACGTGCTGGAGGCCCTGATGACGGGGCAGAAGATCCGGGAAATCCTGTCCCCGGAGCGCGGGCTCGCGGTCCTCGACGGGGGCCGTTACCGGAGGGCGGAGCCGAAGGACATCACGATCCTGATGCGGAGCCGCAGCCGGTTCGAAACCTTCCGCGACACGCTGGAATCCATGGACATCCCCTGCGTGATCGACGACGCGGGCAGCTTCTACATCTCGATGGAAGTGACCCTTGTCCTGAACCTGCTCTCGGTGCTGGACAACCCGCTGAACGACATCCCCCTGGCATCCCTCCTGCAGTCCGTCCTGTACCGCTTCACGGACAGCGAACTCGCGGAGATCCGCGCGTACGGGCGCGAAAAGGACGCCCGGGGCGGCTTCCTCTTCGCGCTGAAAGCGTATGAAGGGCCGCTGATGCCGCGGATCGACCGTTTCCTCCGGGATATGGAACGGTACCGGCGGCTCGCGGGCACATTGTCCGTATCCGGGCTGGTCCGGGCCATCTACGAGGAAACCGGCCTCCCGGGGCTCATGGCGGCATTTCCCGGGGGCGCCGTACGCAGGAAGAACCTGTATTCGCTGCTTTACCGCGCGGAGGATTTCGAGAAGACCAGCTACCAGGGCATCTTCAATTTCATCCGCTATGTGGAGAAGCGGCTGAAACTCGACACGGACGAACCGGCGGCGCAGGCGGCGGCGGAGAACGCCGTGACCATCCAGACCATCCACAAAAGCAAGGGGCTCCAGTACCCCATCGTGTTCGTGTGCGGCTGCGGCGGGAAGCTGAACGCCTCCGACGAGACCGGGGACGTCCTGATGGACCAGGACTTCGGGATCGGGGTGCGGACGGTCGACGTGCGGCGCCGGGTGAAGAAGGATTCCTTCCTCCGGCAGGCCATCCAGGGCAAAATCCGCGCGGATTCCCGCGGCGAAGAGCTCCGGGTGCTGTATGTGGCCATGACCCGGGCGCAGGAGAAGCTGATCCTCACCGGCGTGCATAAACCGTCGAAAGAGGAAATGAAAACCGTAGAAGAGACCGGGGCGCCGAAGCAGTACGTGAGCCGCGAAGAGCGAAAGGAACTCGTGCTGACGAAAGGCTCCTACATGGAATGGATCCGCGGGGTGGTCCGGGAGGCCGGCATACGGTACAGCGAGCCGGGCGCCGCGGACGTCGCCGCCGCGGGCCTCCGGGAGGAGGCGGGAAACCGGGCGCTCCGTGCCGCTTTCGAAGCGGGCATTGAGACGCTCACGCGCGGCAGCGCGGACACGCTGGGCGGCCGGTTCGCGTTCCCATACATTTACGACGACCTTTATCGGACGGCCCCCACAAGCTCCGTCTCCGCGCTGAAAGCGCGCCACCTGGAGGAGATGGAGGCGGAAGGCGGGATCCCCTGGCATGCCCCGGCGCTGACCGAAGAGGGCGCGGACGGCCCGGAGGAATCCGGAGAAGCCGGGGAAGGGGCCCCGTCCGGCGGGCGCCCCGGGAAAGCCGGCAGGCGCCTCACCGGGGCGGAGATCGGCACGGCGTACCACCTGGTATTCCGCTACCTCCCGGAAACGGGCACGGTTTCCGAACTTCTTTCACGTCTTTGCGGGGAAGGCTTGATTTTGCCGGAAGAAAAAGCTACAATAAACATTGGCAAAATAGAGGCATTCCGGGATTCCTCCGTCGGGCGGCGGTTTTTCCGCGCGAACCGGGAAGGGAAGGGGTTCCGGGAGCGCCCGTTCGTGATCGGCGTCCCGGTGACAGACCCGGTGCCCGGGGATGCGGAAGTGCGGCGGGAAAGCCCTGCGGAAGCGGAAGTGCGGCGGGAAAACCCTGAGGAAGTGCGGCGGGAAAGCCCCGCGGATCCGGAATTCCGGATGATCCAGGGGGTGATCGACCTTTATTTTGAGGAACCGGACGGGCTTGTCATCGCGGATTACAAGACGGACCGGGTGAAGGACGGGGCGGAGCTGGTGCGGCGTTACCGGATCCAGCTGGAACTCTATAAACAGGCGCTCGAACAGGCCACCGGGAAGACCGTGAAGGAATGCTGGATCTATTCCACGTCGCTCGGGGAAGAGATCCGGGTCCTGTAGGGAAGGGCAGGCGCGTCCGCCGCGGGCGCGGCCCGCACATTTCCTGTCAGCCGAAAGGAACAGCAGCATGAAAGTCGTGATCTTGGCCGGCGGCTTAGGCACCCGGATCAGCGAAGAAAGCCACCTGAAGCCGAAACCCATGATCGAAGTGGGCGGGAAGCCGATCCTGTGGCACATTATGAAAATCTATTCCGCCTACGGGTTCAATGAATTCATCATCTGCGCCGGCTACCGGCAGGATGTGATCAAGGAATATTTTTCGAACTATTACACCTATAATTCGGACGTGACGTTCGATCTCTCGAACAATACCGCGGTCTATCACACCTCCCACGTGGACCCGTGGAAGGTGACGGTGGTGGATACGGGGTATGACACCATGACCGGCGGGCGGATCAGCCGGATCCGGCGCTTCGTCGGGGACGAGCCGTTCCTCCTGACCTACGGGGACGCGGTGGCGGACATCGACCTGAACGCGCTGCTCGCGTTCCACCGCGCCCATGGGAAGACCGCCACCATCACCACCGTGAACCTGGCCCAGATGAAAGGGGTCCTGAATGTGGCGGAGGACGGCACGGTCTCTTCCTTCCGGGAGAAGGAGGACCGGGACGCGACGCCCATCAACGGCGGCTTCATGGTCATGAACCCCGGCATTTTCCGGTATCTCGGGGGCGACGAATGCGTCTTCGAGCAGGAACCCATGCAGGCGCTCGTGGCGGACGGCGAACTCGCGGCCTACGCCCATACGGGCTTCTGGCAGTGTATGGACACCCAGCGCGAGAAGAAGAAACTGGAGGAGCTGTGGGAGCGCGGGGACGCGCCCTGGAAGCTCTGGTGACGTAAGGTTTTATGAGCATCCGGTATAATCCTGACTGCAGGACGATCACATTGAACACCGCCCGCACGACCTACCAGGTCAAGATCGACCGCCTGGGCGTGGCGCGGCATGCCTATTACGGGGCCCGGACCGCGGACGAGGACCTGTCGTACCTGGTTTATGAGAAGGGGGACGGCATGTCCGTGAACCCGTACGAAGCCGGCTACGAGGACCGTTCCTATTCGCTGGACACACTCCCGCAGGAGTACAGCGGTTTTGGGAGCGGGGATTACCGCGAAACCGCGCTTTCCGTCCGGGACGCGCGCGGGGCGGAATGCGCGTTCCTCCGCTTTGAATCGTTTCAGATCCGCCGCGGCAAATACGGCCTCGGCCCGCTGCCGTCTGCCTGCGCGGACGCGGAAGCGGGCGTCTGGACGCTGGTCCTGCGGCTCTGCGACCGGGAATCCGGCGTCTCCGCCGACCTTTATTACGGCGTCTTCGAGGAAGAAGACGTGATTACCCGGGCGGTCCGTATCCGGAACGGGGGCACAGGCCCGGTCACCCTTGAAAAATGCGCCTCGCTGCAGCTGGATTTCCAGTACGGGGCGTATGAACTGGTCACATTTCCCGGGAAATGGGCCGGCGAGCGGCGCGTGAACCGCGAAAAACTCACCCGCGGCGTCAAATCCGTCGGTTCGAGGAGCGGGGCGTCGGGCGCGTTCTATAACCCCTCGGCCATCCTGACGGCCGCCGGCACGGGGGAGACCCGGGGCGAGGCGTACGGCATCGCCTTCGTCTACAGCGGGGATTTCCTGCTGCAGGCGGAAGTCTCGGAATTTGACAGCACGCGGCTCCTCCTGGGCATCCATCCGGACCATTTCCGGTGGACGCTGGCGCCCGGGGAGACCTTTACGGCGCCGGAAGCCGTCATGGCGTTTTCGGACGCCGGTCTGGAATGCCTGTCGCACCGGTTCCACCGGTTTGTACAGGACCGTATCGTACGCGGGTACTGGCGGGACCGGCGCCGCCCGGTGCTCCTGAACAGCTGGGAAGGCACGTATTTTACGTTTACGGGGGAGAAGCTCCTCCGGATGGCGCGGGAGGCGCAGGCCTTCGGCGCGGAACTGTTCGTGCTGGACGACGGCTGGTTCGGGAAACGCGAAGACGACCGCTCCGGGCTGGGGGACTGGTTCCCGAACGAACGGAAGCTCAGGATGTCCATGGCGGAACTCGGCGAAGGGATCCGGGCCATGGGCCTCGGGTTCGGCCTCTGGTTCGAGCCGGAAGCGGTTTCGGAGGATTCGGACCTGTTCCGGGCGCACCCGGACTGGGCCGTATCGGTCCCCGGGCGGAAACCGTCCCTGGGACGCTATGAGCTGGTGCTGGACCTGTCCAGGAAGGACGTGCAGGACTGGCTGATCACACGGATGGGGGCGGTGATCCGGGAAGCCGGCGCCGCTTACGTCAAATGGGACTTCAACAGGAACCTCACGGACCTGTATTCGGCCGCGCTGCCCGCGGAGCGGCAGGGCGAGTTCCAGCACCGCTTTATCCTCGGCACCTACCGGGTGCTCGGGGCGCTTCTGGAGGCCTTCCCCGGGCTGCTGGTCGAGGGCTGTTCCTCGGGCGGCGCGCGGTTTGACCTCGGCATGCTCTGCTTCACGCCGCAGATCTGGACCAGCGACAATACGGACGCCATAGACCGCCTTTCCATCCAGTACGGCACGTCCGTGATTTACCCGCCTTCCGTCATGGGGGCGCATGTCTCTGCGGTGCCGAACCACCAGACCGGGCGGGTGACGCCCCTGGAGACGCGGGCGGCCGTCGCCATGGCCGGGTGTTTCGG
>JAGDAW010000138.1 GCA_017959345.1 Lachnospiraceae bacterium
GAGAAGCCGAAGGAAGAGAAGCCCCAGGCCGCGAAACCGCAGGAAGTCCAGGAAGAGGAATACCCGGAGCCGGTCGTCGTGCAGCTGAAGAATAAGACGAAAGAATCGTTTGTGCCGGACCCGCTGGCGGTCCCGAGCGATTGCCCGGACCACGGCAGCGCGGCGTATTTCGAGGACCTGCTCGCGAAGAATTTCCCGGGCGTCACGGTCGAGAAGGAAGTGCCGCTGGAGGCGCTTACGGCGGACCTTCCGGTGAAGCGTATGCCGGTTTCCCTGCTGCTGTCGAAGGGCGGCGTGCGGAAGCTGGCGGTCATGCTGGTCCCGAAGAACCGGTACCGCGTCACGAAGGTGGTGAACACCATGAACGCCTGCGAAGACCAGGGCATCCGCGCCATCCGGTTCTTCCGTGAATTCGAGAACACGGCGCCGTACGTGGTCGGCAGGATCCGGGCCATCGTGGGCTAACCGCGCGGACCCGGGACGGGAAGCGCCGTATCGCGGATACGGGCCGCGGTCCCGGATGACAGACGTGCGGGCGTATCGCCCGCGCGTACATGATGCTGTGATAAACAGGGAGAACGCAATTCATTGCCCTGCGGAGAACCCAGCGGAAGACAGTAAAAACGTTTTGCAGGAACGGTCTTCGCGTACGGTTCCGTAAAGCCGGATACCGGCTTTCAAAGCCTTTTCCCCCTGTTTAACGATGCCCCGCCGTAAAAAGCGGGGCAGTTTGCGCGTAAGGGCCGGCGCCGATTACAGAAAGACTGATTCACAGGTATGGGTATCTTTGAACAGCTGTCCTCCCCGGAGGCGTGGCAGGCGTTCCTGGCCTACAAGCGGGACATGCGCCACCTGACCCGGAAGGAGGACGCGGAACTTGAACAGTTTATCCGGGAGGAGGGATACCGCCCGGTTGTTTCCGCGGCCGCTTCCGGCGCGTTCCCGATTCCGGAGCTGAAGCTCATCCGGAAAAGCGGGTCCTCCGCGAAACGGGCGGTCTACCTGTACCCCTATCCGGAAAATACGGTCCTGAAGCTGATGACGTTCCTGCTGCTCCGGAAGTACGACGCCGTCTTCCCGGACAGCCTGTTCTCCTTCCGCGTCAGGTGCGGCGTCAACAAGGCCATCCGGCGGCTGCTCTCATTTCCCGGGATCGGGAAAATGTATTCGTACAAGGCGGACATCCGGGACTATTTCAACTCCATCCCCGTGGAACGGCTGATCCCGCTCATGGAGGAGACGTTCGGGGAGGAGCCGGAGTGCCTCGCGCTTCTGTCGCGCCTCCTGCGGGACCGCCGCGTCCTGGACTGCGGGAGCGTGGTGGAACGCGACAAAGGCGTGATGGCGGGGACGCCCTTCGCGGTGCTCCTCGCGAACCTGTACCTCGTCGCCCTGGACCGGGAGATGGAGGCGCGCGGGATCCTCTATGCCCGCTATTCGGACGACATCATCCTGTTTACCGGGGACGCGGCGTCGCGCGACCGGGCGGGGGCCTTCGTGGAGGAAACGCTGCGTCAGGCCGGCCTGTCCGTGAACCCGGAGAAGCGGGTGACGACGGACCCGGGGGAACCGTGGAGCTTCCTCGGGATCCGGTATGAACAGGGGGAAGTGGACATTTCCCGGGTGTCTTCCGGGAAACTGAAGGCGAAGATCCGGCGCCGGGCGCGCGCGCTGAAGCGCTGGCAGGTCCGGAAAGGCGCGACGGACGAACAGGCCGTGAAAGCGTTCATCCGGGCCATGAACCGGAAATTCTTCAATGCGGATTCCAGCAATGAGCTGACGTGGGCACGGTGGTATTTCCCGCTGCTGACGACCGACCGGACGCTCCATGAGGTCGACCTGTTCCTGCAGGCGCACCTCCGCGCGCTGTATTCGGGCAGGAACCGGAAGAAGAATTACACATTTACGTACGCACAGATGAAGGCGCTCGGATACGTGAGCCTCCGGCACGAGTGGTACCGGTACCGCGCGGATAAGGCGGGGTATTTCCCGGGCACGGAGGGGTAGAAGGGGGATCGGACGATGAAAAAACAGGAGAAGGACGGGAAAAAACTGCGTGCGGGCGTGATCGCCGGCGCGGCCCTGGTGCCCGTCGCGGGTGGCCTAATGAAGTTTAAAAACGCGGTGAAATCGATTTACTATACGAACGTCACGGAACGGGCGGCGCTGCCCCGGGAGGACGAATGGACGGGCGGGAAAACGTACCTCCGCGTCCCCTATGCGGGCACGTCGGACAGCCAGTACCTGGACCTCTATGTGCCGGACACGGGCGGGGAAGCGCCGCAGCTGTTCGTCCTCGTCCATGGGGGCGGGTTCGTGGCCGGGGACGCCCAGTCCCGCCAGGCGCGGCTGATGTACCGGTATTTCCGGGACCGCGGTTTCGCGTGCGCGTCGGTCCACTACAGGCTGGCCACGGAAGCGGGGTTCCCGGCGGCGGTGTGCGACGTCAAGGCCGCGGTCCGCTTCCTCAGGGCCCATGCGGGGGCGTACGGGTACAGCGCGGGGAAGGTGTTCATCTGGGGCGAATCCGCGGGCGGCTACCTGGCCATGATGTGCGCGCTGACGGGGGACGCGTTCTGCGACCTGCCGTTTACGGGACAGGAGGAGACGGGGGACGTGTCCGCCCGTGTGGACGCGGTGGTGGACCACTACGGGCTGATGGACGAACGGAGCATCCCCGAACAGTGGAAAGGGCTGGGCATCCCTTCTGCCGTGTCCCGGGTCGCGGGGCTGTGGGCGAGTAAGCTGACGAAGGAATACGAGTCGATTACCTCTTATTTCCTGCGGAAAAATGTGTCGGAGATGACGGAAGCGGAATACCGGGCGGCATTCCCGGCCGGGTATTTCGAGCGGGCGGGGGAGACGCCGCTGGACGTCTTCATCCTGCACGGGGACTGCGACGTCCTGGTGCCGTACCTGCAGTCGCTCGATGCGTATGACAGGCTGAAACAGGCGCTTGGGGAGGAGCATGTGGAATTGCGGCTGGTGCCGCACGCGGGCCACGCGGCCGATATGCTCTATGACCCGACGATCCTTGCGGAAGTGGAGGCGTTCCTGCGGGCGCGCCTGTGAGACAGAAGATGAAGAAATGACGGGCGGCGCCGCTGGCGCCGCCCGTTTCCGGAGGGGGATGTATCAGCGCGGCCCGCTTTTTCAGCGGAAAAAGCGGAATAGCCGCTCCGGATAGTCCGGCGCGGTGTCGTAGGCCGCGTGGCCGTATCCCCGGTACATATAGAGGCTGAAATCCTTCTTCGTGCCGAGCGCGCCCGCGTATTCCAGAGTCGCTGCCGCCCCGAGGACCGCGTCGTCCCAGGAGCCGAGGGCTAAGACCGGGCAGCGGATCCCGGAAAGCCGGTCCGTAAGGTCGAAATCGCGCGAGCCTTCCGAGAGGACCAGGAAACGCGCCAGGTCTTCGGCGGTCACATCGGCCGCGGAGGCGAGGAAGGCGCCGCGGAAGCTTTCGTAGAGCCGCTGCGGGAACAGGCGCGCGCCGAAGGCGTCATAGAGCGGGACGGCGTCGCCGGCCTTCGCCAGGTCCATCCAGGTTTCCAGGACAGAAAGCTGCGGGCGGCCGACCCGGGCCGCGCTGGAACCGAGGGCGAGCTTCGAGATCCGTTCCGGGTAAGAAACGGCCATCTCCAGCGCGATCATACCGCCCTGGGAGGCGCCGAACAGGCAGACGTCCGTAAGGCCAAGGCAGCGGATGGCTTCCGCGGTGTCGCGGGCCATGTCCCGGATGGTGTAGACGGGCGGCAGGGATTCGCGGCGGTCGAAGACGTAAACCGTGAACGCCTCCGAGAAGACCCGGTACCGGCGCGAGACGGCAGCCGCGGAGTCCATCACGCTTTTCACGCTGAGCCCGGGGAGGATCACGAGGGGACGGTCCCCCTGCCCGAAAGTAAAATACCTCATGGAGAATGTCTCCGCGCGGACGGTTTGAATGGGAATGTTCATGGCCGGATCCTTTCCGTTTTTTCCAAACATACCACGTTTTTATGAAAAGTCAATACCGGTTTGGCAAACCTTGTCCCCGTTGCGCCGCCGCCGGAAGTATGTTATAATAAACTCCGTATGCAGTTTTTATGAAACCGGAAAGGAATTCCCGATGTACGACCTCTATGAATCCCCCCTCTGTTCCCGCTATGCGTCGGAGGAGATGAAGAAGCTGTTCTCCATGCGGACCCGCATCGTGACGTGGCGGCGGCTCTGGGTCTCCCTCGCGAAGGCGGAGCACGCCCTCGGCCTCCCTGTGACGGAGGAGCAGGTGCGCGAGCTGGAAGAGAACATTGAAAATATAGACTTTGACGCGGCGGCGGCCCGCGAGAAGGAAGTGCGGCACGACGTGATGGCCCATGTGTACGCGTACGGGCTTGCGGCGCCCTCCGCGGCGGGCATTATCCACCTCGGCGCCACCAGCTGCTACGTCACGGACAATGCGGACCTCGTCCTCTTCCGTGAAGCGCTGTCTTACGTCCGGAAGGGCCTCCTGCAGGTGATGGCGAACCTCGCTTCCTTTGCGGCGCGCACGAAAGCCCTGCCGACGCTCGGATACACCCATTACCAGCCGGCGCAGCCCGTGACGGTGGGCAAGCGCGCGGCCCTGTGGCTCCAGGATTTCGCCATGGACCTGGAGGAGCTGGATTTCTGCGTGGAAACCATGAAATTCCTGGGTTCCCGCGGCACGACGGGCACGGAAGCGAGCTTTATGGCGCTGTTCGAAGGCGCAGCGGATAAGATCGATGAAATGAACCGGATGATCGCGGCGGATTTCGGCTTCGGCCGGTGCTTCCCGGTGTCCGGGCAGACGTACCCGCGGAAGCAGGACAGCCGGATCCTGGATGTGCTGTCCGCCATTGCCCAGAGCGCGTACCGGATGGCGAACGACATCCGCCTCCTGCAGCACGACAGGCAGGTGGAGGAGCCGTTTGAGAAGAACCAGATCGGGTCGTCGGCCATGCCCTACAAGCGGAACCCCATGCGCTCGGAGCGGATCTGTTCCCTCGCGCGCTATGTCATGTCGGACGCCATGAACGCCCCCATGACCGCGTCCGTCCAGTGGCTGGAGCGGACGCTGGACGATTCCGCGAACCGGCGCATTTCCCTGCCGGAGGGCTTCCTGGCCGTGGACGCCATCCTCCGGATCGCGGCCAATGTGACGGAAGGCCTTGTCGTCAATGAGAAAATCGTGGAGAAGACCCTTGCGGACTACCTGCCGTTCCTCGCCACGGAAAATATCATGATGGAAAGCGTGAAGCGCGGCGGGGACCGCCAGCAGCTGCACGAACGGATCCGCGAATGCTCGATGAAGGCGACCGCCCGCTTAAAGAACGGGGAAGACCCGGCGCTGCTCGGGGAACTCGCCGCGTGCCCGGAATTCGGGATGACCAGGGAAGAACTGGAAGCGCTCCTGGATCCCGCGCGCTACATCGGGCGCTGCCCGGAGCAGGTGGACCGGTATCTCGCGGAACTGGAGCCGGTGCTCCGCGGCCTGAAGACGGAGAGCCGGGAGCTGTCCGTATAAGGTATGGCGCCGGCTTCCGAAAAGAAAACGAAGCGCGTCTATGCCTTCCGCCCGGCGGACCTGCTGGCGGTCCTGCTGGTGCTGGCCCTTGCGGGCGTCATCGCCGCCGTGTTCTTCACGCGCACGGTGGGGCAGGAAGGCTTGTACGCGGAGATATACCGGGACGGCGTCCTGGTCCGTACCATGCCGCTTTCGTCAGACGCGGAAGCCGTGGTCCAGGGCCTGTACCGGAATACGGTGACCGTAAGAGGCGGGCGCATTGCCGTCACTTCGTCGGACTGCCCGGGGGAGGACTGTGTCCATACGGGCTGGATATCCGGGGCCGGGGGCAGCATCGTCTGTCTTCCGAACCGGGTTGAAGTGCGGATCCGGGGCGGCAGCGGCCCGGACGCGGAAGTGCGTTAGGGGGTGCCGGCCTTGGACGCGCGGAAGATAACGGCCTCCGCGGTGCTGACGGCGCTCGCATTGGCCCTGAGTTACATAGAGCGGTTCATCCCGCTGAATCTCGCGGTGCCGCTGCCGGGCGTCCGGCTCGGGCTCGCAAATGTGGTCACGCTGGCTGCCCTGTACCTGCTGGGGAGCGGGTACGCGGCGGTGATCCTGCTGCTGCGCTGCCTCCTTGCGGCCCTTTTCGGGGGCGGCGCGGCCGGCCTCCTGTTTTCGCTGTGCGGGGGGTTCCTCGCCCTCCTTGTGATGGCGGCCGTAAAGAGAACGGCGTTTTTTTCGGTATTCGGCGTGAGCGTACTGGGGGCGGCGGCCCACCAGGCCGGGCAGATCCTCGCGGGGATCCTGCTCATGCGGTCCGGGTACCTGGTCGGATACCTGCCCTTCCTGCTGCTTGTATCGGCGGTGACGGGCTTGCTGACCGGGCTGATGGCGGCAGGCGTGCTGCGGGCGGTCCCGGCCATTCTGAAAAGGGAGGTGGAACAGTCATGAAGAGCCTGAGGCTTTTATCGTGTATCTGCCTGGCGGCGCTGATCCTGTGCGCGCTGGCGGGCTGCACGACGGTCGTGGTCATGAGCCCGGACCGGATCGCGTCCGGGACGCGGGCGGATGACACGAGTGCGCCGGAGCGCGAATCCATTGCGGAACCGTCGGAGTCCGAAGCGCCGGAGGTGACCGCGCAGCCCACGGACGCCGCGGAGCCGTCTTCCGAAGAGGGGACGGACGTTCCGGACCCTACGGCGGAAACATTGCCTTCGGAGGACCCGGGAACCGAAGAATCGGACGCGGAAAGCCCGGAGAATCCGGATGACCCGGGGACGGAAGAATCGGACGCGGAAAGTTCGGAGAACCCGGATGACCCGGGGACGGAAGCGGCGGACGCGGAGAGCCCGGAAGACCCGGGGACGGACGAGACGGACGCGGAGAACCCCGCGGAACCGTCC
>JAGDAW010000139.1 GCA_017959345.1 Lachnospiraceae bacterium
GTCCGCATCGTGCACGGGAAGGGCTCCGGGATCCTGCGGAAGGCCGTCCACCAGCATCTGAAGAAACTGAACTATATCAAGGAATTCCACCTCGGGGAGTACGGGGAAGGGGATTCCGGCGTCACCATCGCGGTGTTTAAGTAAGCGCCGCGGAACACGGCGCGGCCGGATGCGCATACACCGGGCGGACCGTGAAACGAGACCGCCCCGCGGCCGGTTGCGCCTGCACCGGGCAGGCCGTGAAACGAGACCGCCCCGCGGCCGTACGCTTACCCGCGAAAACCCCGGCCGCGCTTTCCCGCGGCAGACAAGGAGTACCCATGTCGGAGAAACAGAAAATCCTGATTGTGGACGATGACGAACATATCGCCGAGCTCATTTCCCTGTACCTGGTCCGGGAATGCTACGAAACCCGGATCGTGGGGGACGGCATTTCCGCGGTGACGGAGTTCGACGCCTTCCGCCCGGACCTCGTGCTCCTGGACCTCATGCTGCCCGGGAAGGACGGCTACCAGGTGTGCCGCGAGATCCGCCAGCGTTCCGACTGCCCCATCATCATGCTCTCCGCGAAGGGGGAAGTGTTCGATAAGGTGCTCGGGCTGGAACTCGGCGCGGACGACTATATGGTGAAGCCGTTCGACTCGAAGGAGCTGGTGGCGCGCGTGAAGGCGCTTCTCCGGCGCGCGGGGCGTCAGGCCGCCCCGCCGGAGCCGGAACCGGTACCCGGGGAATTCGTGGAATACCCGGGGCTCCGGATCAGCCTGACGAATTACGACGTCACCTGCGACGGGCACCATGTGGACATGCCGCCGAAGGAGCTGGAACTCCTGTATTTCCTCGCGAAATCCCCGAACCAGGTCTTTACCCGGGAGCAGCTGCTCGACCGGATCTGGGGCTACGACTATGTGGGCGACACCCGGACCGTGGACGTCCACATCAAGCGGCTCCGCGAGAAGATCCCGGACCACACCGGCTGGGGCATCGGGACGGTCTGGGGCGTCGGCTACCGGTTTGAGGTCCGCAGATGAAATTCCCGGTCCGCGCGAAACTGATCCTGTGCTTCCTGCTCTTCACCGCCGTCGGCGTGGGGGCGCTCGCCCTGTTCGGCGGCGTTTTCCTGCGGCAGCAGTACCTCACCGCCCGCGTCCGGCGGCTTTACAAGGACGCGAACTACATTTCCGAGTCCTATAAGGTCAACGGGGGCTCGCTCCAGCAGAACCTGCTGGAATCGATGGCCTACGTGTCCGAATCCGAGATCTGGATCCTTTCCACGGACGGGACGGTGACCGCCTGGTCCGGAAATGAAGCCCACCCCGAGAAAGTCCCCGGGTTCGACCCGGCGGCCGGCATCAACGGGTACTACATGACCGGTGATTTCTATCAAACGCTGAAAAACGACAGCATCAGCGTCTATAAACCGCTTTCCACGGCGATCCAGCCCCAGGGCTACGTGGTGCTCCACTATCCCATGTCCGGCATCCTCGAATCCGCCGACGAAGCGCTCCGGTTCTCCTACATCATCCTGGCCGTCCTCCTGGCCGCCGCGGTCCTCCTGCTCGTCTTGCTGGACTTCATCCTGGTCCGACCCCTGAAGAAGACGGAACAGGCCGCCCTGGAATACGCCCACGGGAACCTCTCCTACCCGAACCCGGTGAAGACCCGGGATGAGGTCGGCATCATTGCCCTGACCCAGGAGGACCTCGCCCGCCAGCTCAGCTCCAGCGCGGAGGACCAGCGGCGCCTCCTCGCGAACATTTCGCACGATTTCCGGTCGCCCCTGACCTCCATCCGGGGGTACATGGCGGCCATCCAGGACGGCACCATCCCGCCGGAGCTGCAGGGAAAATATATCGACGTGGTGATCAGCGAAACGAACCGCCTCACCAACCTCTCGAACGGCCTGCTGGATATGGCGCAGCTGGAGAGCGGCATCATCCTGGACCGCACGAATTTCGATATCAACGACCTGATCCGCGAAGTGCTCGGGACGTTCGAGGGCCGGATGGCGGAAAAAGATATGATTTTCCGCGTGACGTTCGAGCAGACGTCCCAGTACGTGAACGCGGACCGGTCGCGGATCGAGCAGGTCCTGTACAATCTTGTGGACAACGCGATCAAATTTTCCGGTGAGCGGAGCAGCATCGACCTCAGCACCTACCTGGAGCGCGATAAGGTGTTCGTGTCCGTCCGGGACCACGGGGCCGGCATCGCGAAGGAGCACCTGGGGAAGATCTGGAACCGCTTCTATAAGACGGACGCCTCCCGCGGGCGGGACAAGAAAAGCACCGGGCTCGGCCTGGCGATCGTCCGGGAGATCATCCAGGCGCACCGGGAGAACATCGACGTGATCTCCACGGTCGGCGTCGGGACGGAATTCATCTTTACCCTGACGGAGTCGTGACGGACGGCTGAAAGCCGGCGTCATGGCCGCGGCGCGGAAAGCGCCGGGATGCGGCGCCGGGCGGCTTACTTATACAA
>JAGDAW010000140.1 GCA_017959345.1 Lachnospiraceae bacterium
CCGCTGAACGTCACGCCGCCCTGGGTGCTCCCGGCGCCCACGCGCTCCACGTCGGAATCCGCGGACACCTGGTCCGCGCCCGCGTCAATATGGACCACCACCGGGTTCGAAACGGCGGTAATCGCGGCGCTCGCCATCGTGACCGCGACGGCCTCGTTCGGATCCAGCGGCTCGCCGTTATGGAAGAATGAGATGTCCACCGCCGCGACGACCCTGCCGCTGACACTGTCCGCATTGTCAATCGCTGCCTGGACAATGGCGGCATCCACCGGCGTGACCCGCATCTCGGAGCCGGCCAGCAGCGCGCCTTCCGGGGCGTCCACATGGACAGTAGTGCCGTTCACAGTCTGCGTAAACGACTGTGCCGGCAGGTCCAGGTCCGGGATGAACGGCTTGAGCCCGGCTGCATGACCCGGCACCGCCATGGAAAGCACCATGGCGACCGTAAGAACCAATGATAACATGATTGAAAGTTTCTTTTTCAACGCTTTTCCCTCCCCGCGTCAGAGTATTCTCGGAATGGGTGTCTTTCTGTGCGGATCCGAAGGTCACCCGGAAATCGCTGCCGCATCAATAAAAATTTTTGAAAAACACAAAAAAATGCCTGAAATGCGGCTTTATAAGTGTTCAGATATTTGTTGAACAGCTTATTGTTTCCGAGAGGGTTTTACTCTATGGAACTATTGTAAATAGTCCTAATATTTGTAATCCAGAACAGTTCGGCTAAGCAATGAAAATCATATTTTCTGCAGTTTGAAAAATTGCGTGATCCGCCTGCGCATCGGTGTAATCCACTTATAACAGGTATTGAACGCCGATTCTAATGACCGTCCAGCCGTACATTTTGCACAGATATGAAAAACAGGCACAAGTCCAGTACATTATGATGTATATTTATTCTATATTATGACCCATCATGCAGTTTTCCAGACCAAAAACCGTTCCGGAGAGAGCCGTAAGTACACGCCCGGACAGGGCAGAAAACGATATTTTTTATATCGGGGGAAACAGATTTATGAACAGGTACGGGAGTATTCCCGGAAGAAGGATAGATACGGGGGGCATCGGAATCATATGGAGTGAAGATCCTGATGATCCTGCATGGAATGGCTTAAGTTCGTTGAGGCGGCGCGGATGCTTCTCCCTCCCATGAAAACCGGCCCTTTCTCGGTGAAACCCGGTAACGGGCCCTATCTATACACGAAAACCGCGGGATGGAATGTCCGATTATCCCGGAAATGCGGACGAATGGCGTAGCGGCGGGAAGATCACAGCCCTATTAATAAAATGTACAGAACAAATCGCTTGATTTTTGCGGGATCCTCTGCAATAATGGGTCCACCGGAAGGACTATGAATGATCTCCGGACAGGAAAGCGGAGTCCCTGGAAAGTGTGTATGCTTCTCCGGGTAAGCGCGACGAGAATCCCCCTGTTGTGTAGGATCACATTGGACGGAAATGGTGCGGAGAAGAACTATGAATGATATAGATAATAATGACAGGGACAGGATCTCTTCGGATCTTTATCCCATAAGAAGCGCGCGTTATATGCGATACCGTGACAGACTCCTGAAAAACGGCTTCTCAGAGGCCGAACTGCGTAACGGTCATTTCTATATTCAGGCGACAGAGCAGACGGCTTTTGTGATCAACCTTTATGATGAAGAAGACGGCTTGACGGTATTATATGGTTTTGCCTCTACCGCCTATCCGAAAGGTGATGAGGACTGGTTTGCCCGTAACGGTTCCTTCGAGGATTCCTGCCAGGTAAGGAACACACTTTATATCTCTGATGATCAGAGCGAGATTCTTGCGGATGCGTCGGTTTCTCAATTCTATGCCCGATATAAAGATTATCCAAAAGACGAGATACTCCGGCTGAAAAAAGAAAGGCAGAAGGAATTCCTTGAACGCTTTTCGCATGCACTGAAACCGCTTGGATTTAAAAAGAAAAATACGAGATGGACGAAAGCGTTATGTGATGGGACTGCGCTTTCATTCGAGGCCCAGAAGTCTGCATTCTCAGACCAGTACTATTTCAATGTGATCGTCCATCATGTCTCTGATGTCTATGACCGGCAATCATTTCAGCGTGTCGTAATCGATAAAAACGGAATCTATAACTGGCAATTGATGACGGACGAGCAGATAGAGCATCTGATACAGGTTTCCCTGACAGAATACATCATTCCGAAGTTGGAAAAAACCGGGCTGCCGTAAAAAAGCAGTCCGGTTTTTGAAATCCGGCCAATGTCTGTCTATGCCGTAAGGCGCTTCTGCCGAACCGAAAGCCGCCCCGGGACAAGCCGCCACGGCGTAACTGTCCCGGGGCGTTGTTCCGCCCCCCCCTTGACCTGCTGTCAGTCCCGGGACGGCGCACCCATTTTCCTGTAAAGCCTCACGGCCAGGAACATGATGGCGGCAGTCCATACGGCCGCCCATACCTCCACCGCCCACAGCGGAACCAGGCCTCTCTGGTACAGCACCGGGCATGTGTCTACCAGCATATGCAGGACGATTGCCAGCGGGAGACAGGCCTTCTTCCCGTTTACGACGCCGTAATAGACGATGACCGTAAGCCCGATGTGGATGAGCATCGAAAGCAGCCGCTCGATGACGGTCAGGGCCATCAACCCGTAATCAAACGCCGCCGCTGCCTGCACGGACGGAAGCGCGGCGGCCGCCGTTTCTTCCGTGATGTTCAGCGCCGCGAACATATTTTCCGTATCCCCGGAGGAGAGCAGGACCGCGACGGCCAGATATGTGATCATCGCGGGCAGTATCACCAGGAGGATCTCAATCCCGCCGTGCCCGATCCCGTAAAGGACCGCGTTTTCACGGGTGCGGTCCTTCTTCAGGATGTATTTCAGGACCACATGCCGCCCGCACTCCTCGAAAATCCCCGCCATGGCCGTCCCGTAAAGGACAAAGGCCGCCGTGTTTTCGTTGATGAACCGGGAAACGGGGTTGTCCGCGATGATGCAGAAATAATGCACGCCGAGTTCCAGCACGCGGGCGGAGACCAGGAATCCGGCCGCGCCGGCAATGAGCCAGCCGATTTTTGTCTGCGGCCTGTGCCGCACGCGCCAGAAGATGAAGAAAACGACGGGGATCGCGATCATCAGGAGGACGGTGGTGATCAGCGCCGGGACGCTGTTTTTCCCGACGACGATCTGTTCAAATCCGGTCATTTTTCATCACCTCCCCAGACCTCCACGCAGAAGCTTTTATGACCGCAGGACGTACAGGTCAGCCTGCGGGCGGTGGGGGTATGATTTGCCAGGAACGCTTCTTTCAGGTTCGGCCGGAATACCGTATGGCATTCCGGGCAAATGTACCGGACGTGGCGGAAGTAGTACCGGCTGACCAGGATCCCCCAGGGAATCGCAATCACGAGCCAGACCACAAACGGCCACCAGACACCTTTGACGATCCAGAAAATGACAGAGAACCATTGCAGGGCTGCAATCGGGATTCCGGTCAGGAGCGTTGTCAGGATCCATTTCTTTCTTTTTTTCCTGCCTTCCATAATCAGGGCTATGTCACTGATGGATTCGAGAGAGAATGTCTCACGGTTTTTCAGTCCGCTTTTCAGTTCGCGCAGTTTTTCCAGCTTCTCCTGTTTTTCGGAGATCTCCTCCGTCAGGACTTCTTCCTGCTGTTCGATCAGCAGCGAAATCACTTTCTCAGGGTGCGCTTCCTCCAGGATCTGGGAAATGGCGTCGATCGGGAGATCCATTTCACGCAGGAAGCAGATGACCTTCAGCCGCCTCAGGTCGTCTTCCGAATAGAGCCGCCGCCCGCCTTCGGACAGCGCGCTGGGGGTCAGGATGCCTCTGGAATCATAGTATTGAACCGTCCGGACCGTGACGCCGGCACTCTTCGCGAGTGCGCCGGTCGTGTATTTTGACATAGCGTTTCACCTCCTTTATGCCCGGTATAGCACATCACGCAGCGTCACGAGCAATACCTTACGCAAGGGGATTTTTTCCCCAATATCCTAATATACCACAGTTTTTTGAAAAAAGTTCGGCACTTCCGGAGAAGGCGGTTCAATAGTCCGTGAAACCGCCCGTTCCGGCACATCCGGGCTTTCGGAATGCCGTTCAGACGGTTTGCGGGAAAGATGCGGCCGAACCGCGCTTCCGATTGTGGCTTCTTCACAAATAACGGTGCTTTTTTCATGAAAAAACAGCCGGATTCAAGTATAGTTGTCTTGTTTGAGTGCGTGCGCCGTCCGGCCTCACGGAGCGCAGCGCATGGAAACAGAATGTTGCCTCAGTTGGCGAAATCCGGCGGAAGCTTTCGGGCTCAGGCGCAGGCGCAGCCGGTATCGGCGCGGGCCTGACCGGGAATATGGACGGCAAGTGCTATATCAAAAACGGGAACATTGAGGTATACGCGGCTGTCGGCGGGGCAGGCATCGGCGGAGGCATGGAAACCGATAATACGGGTGCCGGCGGGGAAGGCGGAGACGTCTACATCGGCGGAGGTACCCTGAAAGTTTTCAGCGACGGTTATTCCGATGCACAGGCCATTGGCTATGGATGGCAGCTGTGTCCGTTCGGCACGGATCCGAGCGGTTCTGTTTATATTTCCAGTGACAAGAATACAACCGGGAAGTACATGCGCGTCGCCTACAGCGAAGACAACGGCGCAACCTATAAAATCGCGAATAAGGGCGATCGTTCGTCGAAGTGCCACAAGGACGAATGCATCCTTTTCATCACGGAATGCGACCATCATGACAATGACGGGCTGAGTTATTCGATCAACAGCAACGGCACCCATACCGAGAGCTGCAAATACTGCGGATACGAAGCAAGGGTCGCACACACTGAACCGGATTGCGTGTGCGGTTATAGAAAGCCAACCAATACGGTAACGCTGAATTCGCTCGACGGGATCAACCTCATCGTCCTTGCGAAGGGCAGTACGATTACGCTCCCGTACGCCACAGGGGACATCGTTGCCGGCAATACCGTCCCGACGTTATACTACGCAGTCACAGGCTGGAAGGACGTTTCTTCCAACACAACGTATGAAGCCGGAAGCGATATCACCGTTACTGCGGATATGGAGTTCACGCTGTTGACGGATCCCGTTTATTCCGTCGAATGTACCGAGACGGAAAACGGCAGGATCTCTCCCGATCTGAGCACAGCAAAAGCGGGGGATTCTGTGAAGGTCAAAGTCCTGCCTGATACGGGATACAGCGTCAGCAGCGTGACCTATACGTATATTGTGGATTACGATTACCAAAGCAGCAGCTTTATCTATGCCGATCCTGTTCAGATCACTGACGTGGACGGTTTGTACCAGCTGGTGATGCCCTCGCTGTCGGGGCCTGCCAACGGGATCGTCATTTCGGCGGCATTTACCAAAGATACCGAACAGTCGGTACTCATTATTCCCGCAATATCCGGTGAAACGGAGATCCTCGGAACCGTTGCCGCAGATACAGAGTCGGCAATGGCGGGGACCCTGGTTACACTGACCGTCACGCCGGCTGAAGGCTGCAGTCTCAGAAAGATCCACTGCATGACCGTCAATGACGCCGAAGTTGAACTGACAAGGGTCAGCGATACATGCTACACGTTCACGATGCCTGCGTACAGCGTCATCGTCAGCGCGGATTTCGATGAACTATCAAACTGGAAAATGCTGCAGGAGAAGATCGATGGGGCCGGCAATGGCGCGACGATCACCCTGGACGGCAACTGCACTGCGGCGGCATTTATTACACCGGGGGGACGCTGAACCTTTCCGGCTCCCCCGTCATCACCGGGAACACCGCACTCGGCGATCAGAATGACCTGTATCTCAACGGGAATCATATACTGTCGATAACAGGCGCGCTTACGGGGAACGCGCAGATCGGCGTCCGTAAGATTACGCCGGATTCAGACGCGTTCACTTCGGGGCTGCCCGGGAAAGGGACCGCGGCGAACTTCCTCAGCAACCACGGCGGATATGCGGTCAATCTGAACGCGGACGGTGAAGCCTGTTTTGGTGAGCCGGCAGATCCCGGTGAGGAAGAGGAAATCTGCAAACATCTCTATGGCACCACGGGCGATGCCCGTTATACCTGCGTCAAGTGCGGCGAAGTGAACCGTGCGCTGTATGACACGGTCTTCTGCCCGCCGGATCCCGACCGGAGAACCTCCTGCTGGCACGAGGATTTTGAAACGGATCCCGCCGCGAAGGGCTGGACCTTTGTGGACGCGGACGGAGACAGCCACAACTGGAGCTGGTATCTGTCGGAAGGGGAGTACAACCATCTGAAAAACCATTCCGGCATAGGCGTGATCACGTCCGCGTCCTATGACAACGACGCCGGCGAGCCGCTGGATCCTGACAACTGGGCGATCTCGCCCGCGGTGTATGTTCCCGAGGGCAGTGACCTTTCGTTCTGGGCTGTCGGCCAGGACTATTACGACTGGGCCGAGGTTTATAGCGTATACATCGGCGAGAGCGGAGTGCCTGCCGAGATGGAACTGCTGGCCGGGGACCTTGTCACCACGGATGAATACCGGAACATCATCCTTGATCTTTCCGCCTGGGAAGGGAAAACCGTGCATATCGCCTTCCGCCACTATAACGTCACCGATCAGTACAAGCTGAACATCGATGACGTGGATATCGGGATATCGGCCGCGCGCGAGCCGCACGTCTTCGGCGAGGAAGGCAACGATCGTTACGTCTGCCAGAACTGCGGGTGGGTGAACGGGACGCTCAAAGCCGATGTCGAGTTCTGCGGCAACTACGACCTTTACGCGGACTTTGAAACATACCCGGGGGACGAAGGCTGGAGCGTGTCCGATGAAGACAGTGACGGCTACAGCTGGGGATGGGATGATGAAGAGAATGACAACGCGCACTCCGGCACCGGCGTCCTGGGGTCCTACTCCTACTACCTTGGAAACCCGCTGAACCCGGACAACTGCGCGTATTCCCCCTGGTTTACGGTCAGCGAAGGCGCGGTACTGTCGTACTGGGTCGTTGCGCAGACCCCGAGTTACCTCGGGGATCATTTCTCCGTCTATATTGAAACGGACGGCGTTCTGACCGAACTCGGCGAAAAGAGAGAGGCGCCCGCGGAAATGACGACGTACGAGAATAGCCTGTCCGCTTACACCGGCAGGACGGCCCGCATCGTCTTCCGTCATTATGATTCCTACGACATCTACGGGTTGATGATCGACGATGTGATCGTATCCTCCGGTGTGTACGACGCGCACAATTATGAGATCACGTGGGACTGGGCGGCCGACCTCACCGCCTGCGTCGCGGCCATGACCTGCAGAAACTGCGGCCGGACGCACACCTTTGCCGCCGACGTGGAATTTGACGATTCCGAGAACCGGTATTGCGCCTCCTTCATCTATGACGGCGTCACCTACCAGGACTTCCACGCCTCGACCGTCCCTGCGTTCCGGGTGCAGTCCGTGCGGCTGTCCGGGGAGATCGGGATCAACTTCTTCATGGACCTGTCGATGCTTACCGAAGCACAACGGGCCGATACGTACATGACGTTCGAAATCAGCGGTAAGGGGACGACGACGGAACGGGACGACTTCGACGCAGACTTCATGAACACGACCGGAAAATATTACGGCTTTACCTGTTTCGTGAACGCCATCCAGATGGCGGACGAGATCACGGCCACCTTCCATTACGGGAACGGACAGACCGTGCAGAAGACCTATTCTGTGAAGGCGTATATGGAAGTGTTTGAAGCGAACCAGAGTGCGTTTGACGAGACGACGGTCGGCGTTTTCCATGCCATGGCAGATTACGGGCACTATGTGCAGCCGTTCCTGGCGAATGCGAGAGGCTGGACGGTCGGCACCGACTACGCGGCGATGGATAAGTACTATACGTCCGGCTATGACCTGGACGAAGTCAGGGATGCGGTTCAAACGTACGGGATCGTCAGGACCATCGATGGCGAAGACATCGCGGACATCAAATATACGCTGTCGATGGACAGCGAGACCGCAATCTTCGTGTACTTCAGGCCTGTCAGCGGGTATTCCGGCAGCATTGCGGTCACCATAGACGGGGCCGCAGCAGCGGCAACGCTGCAGCCGGATGGGCGCTACCTGGTGAAGATCCCGAACATTTCCGCCCATCTGCTTGGGACGACGCATACAATCGTTGCGACGACGGACAGCGGCAGCGCGACGGTAACGGTTTC
>JAGDAW010000141.1 GCA_017959345.1 Lachnospiraceae bacterium
GAGCCCAGGGAAACGCCCAGCTGTTCCGCCGCCGCGTCCGCCACCTGCGTTTCATAGTGCAGGGCGCCGATCACGGACAGCCGCAGCCATGGCCACGGCACGCCAAGGCTTCCGCTCAGCGCCAGTACGCCCAGCAGGATCCCTACGCTGGGAAGCACCGAGAAGGTGGCACTGGAGGTCACTGCCCGGCGCATACGTACCGGATCCATACCCAGCGCGATACCGGCACGCCATGCACGGACGATAAAGATCACGCATACGACGGCGATCAGCGCAACGATCACGCCGCAGACCAGCCAGATCCCGCCTCTGTTCAATTGCTGCAGAACTGTATTCTCCATACCCATCCCTCCGGTATATCAGAATGCTGAAATTATACCACAAAACACTGCCCTGAAAAAGACCGGAAAGCCTTGAAAATACCTTGACAGGGCTATTCCGAACCGGTATGCTTCAGATTGCAGAAAGAAAAGGATCATACGAAAGGAAGAAAGATTATGGCAAAGACCTTTATCCGCGGCGCGAATCCGTATATGCCCCTGTGGGAGCATGTGCCGGACGGGGAACCAAGGGTGTTTGAATACCAGGGGGAAAAGCGGGTCTATGTATACGGATCCCATGATACGGAACGCACGCAGTACTGCGGTCCGGACTATGTGGTATGGTCCGCACCGGTGACGGACCTGACGGACTGGAAATGCCACGGCATCTGCTACCGCGCGGAAGACAACAGTATCCTGTTTGCCCCGGATGTGGTGCAGAAAGGGGATACCTTTTACATGTACGCCGCGGAGCGGAATGGTTCGCAGATCATGGTGGCTTCCTCGAAAACTCCCTGGGGCCCCTTCACAAATCCTGTAAAGACAGAACTGGGCTTTGACCCCGGCATCCTGGTGGATGACGACGGACGGGTGTACGCCTACTGGGGCTTCTGCGGATCGTACTGCGCTGAACTGAACGAGGACATGGCGACCATTAAACCAGGGACGCTTCGTGAGCACCCGCTGACGCACTGCAACGCCCCATGGGCAAAGGACGACGGACACAGCGGAAAGGATTACTTCTTTGAAGCCTCCAGCCCCCGGAAGATCTTCGGAAAGTACGTGTATATCTATTCAAAGCGCATGGAGGAGGAAATGCCCGAACTCGGCGTGTATGAGCACTGCAACGGGTTCCTGTCCTACAAATGGAGCGATTCCCCGCTGGAGGGATTCCGGGACGGGGGAGACATCAGCTTCAACGGCGGCGAGATCCTCATGGGTGAGGACGGGAAGGGGATCATGACCTACCGCTGGGGAAACAACCATGGCTCCGTAATGGAAGTGAACGGCCAGTGGTATGTCTTTTACCACCGCCAGACCGGCACGGATGAATATTCGCGGCAGGCAATGCTGGAGCCGATCGACGCCGCACAGGACAAGGACGGGAAAGTCTTCCTCGGAAAGATCACCTACCGGAACGGGGAGCCGGTCTCTTCATGCCCCGTGGAGATGACATCCCAGGGAGCGCAGGTGAACGGACTGGACGCGCGGCAGTGGATCTCCGCCGGATATGCCTGTCATCTGTACGGCGGAAAAGAAAAGGCATACATCGCGCCGGTCTACGACCGGAGGGAGGATGTCTCCGCACCGGTGAAGGAGATTTTCGACGGGACCGGCATCGGGTTCCGGTACCTGCAGTTCGGCAGCAACACCCCGCGGACCGTGACGGTGCAGATGACCGCGAACAAGCCCGTCACCGTCAGCGTACGGCTGGACGCCCGGGACGGGAAGGAGATTGCCGTCTTCCGCGCGGATGAGACAAAGACAGAGTATTCCGTGCCGGTATCCGGCGCCGGGATCGGAAAACACGCGGTATATTTCCTTTTCTCCGCGGAAGAAAACGGCCCCGTGGCTGAAATGAACCGGTTTACGTTTGACTGAGACAGTTGCGAAAACACCGGGCGTGTGATATAATCCGCCCGTTGTTATGGAGCGGTATCGAAGTGGTCATAACGGCCCTGACTCGAAATCAGGTGTACGGCAACGTACCGTGGGTTCGAATCCCACCCGCTCCGC
>JAGDAW010000142.1 GCA_017959345.1 Lachnospiraceae bacterium
ATCCTGATCGGGGCGACGACGGAGAACCCCTATTTCGAGGTGAACCGGGCGCTGATCTCGCGGTCCCTGGTCTTCGAGCTGAAGCCGCTCTCGAAAGAGGACATCCTGACGGTGGTACATCGCGCGGTTTCGGACGTGGAGAACGGGCTCGGGGCGTACCGGGCGGTCATCACGGACGAGGCGGCGTCCTTTATCGCGGACATGGCGGACGGGGACGCGCGCGCCGCGCTGAACGCGGTCGAGCTGGGCGTCCTGACGACGGAGCGGTCGGAAGACGGGCTGATCCACCTGACGCTCGAGGTGGCGGAGGAGTGCATCCAGAAGCGGGTGCTCCGCTACGACAAGGACGGGGACCAGCATTACGATACGATTTCCGCGTTTATCAAGTCCATGCGGGGCTCGGACCCGGACGCGGCCGTCTATTACCTCGCCCGGATGCTGTACGCCGGGGAGGACATCAAGTTCATCGCGCGGCGGATCATGATCTGCGCCTCCGAAGACGTGGGCAATGCGGACCCCATGGCGCTCGTCGTCGCGGTCTCGGCCTGCCAGGCGGTAGAACGCGTGGGGATGCCGGAAGCGCAGATCATCCTGGCGCACGCGGCGTCCTATGTGGCCTGCGCCCCGAAGTCGAATTCGGTCGTGGAAGCGATCGGGAAGGCCATGGACGCGGTCGGGCAGGTGAAAGTGGAGACGCTCCCGCCGCACCTGATGGACGCGCATTACCCGGGGCACGAGGCGCTCGGGAAGGGCATCGGGTACCGCTACGCGCATGATTACCCCCTGCATTACGTGGAACAGCAATACCTGCCGGACGAAGTGAAGGACCGGCGTTTCTATATTCCTTCGGAGAACGGGAAGGAGCGGGACATCCGGGCGTGGTTCGGACGGATCCGCCCCGGCCTGTGGGACGAACCGACAGAAAGTGAGTGACCGTTGATGAGCAATACCCGGAAAACGGACGCGCTCCGCGCCCTGATGGCGGAGCGGGCGATTGACATTTACATCATCCCCACCGCGGACTTTCACGAGTCCGAGTACGTGGGGGACCATTTCAAGGCCCGGAAATTCATGACGGGCTTCACCGGTTCCGCCGGCATCGCCGTCGTGACGAAGGACCGCGCGGGCCTCTGGACCGACGGCCGGTATTTCATCCAGGCGGAGCGGGAGCTTGAGGGCTCCGGTTTTTCGCTGTTCCGGATGGGCGAGAAAAATGTGCCCACCGTGAACGCGTTTGTGGAAGAAATGCTGCCGGAAGGCGGGACCGTCGGCTTCGACGGGCGGGTCGTGAACGCGTCCTGGGGGCGGAAGCTCCGGGAGATCGCGGAGAAGAAGCACGGGAAGCTGTCCTGCACGGAAGACCTTGTCGGGCGGATCTGGGAAGACCGGCCGGCGCTCTCCCTGTCCCGGGCGTGGATCCTGGGCGAGGCGTATGCCGGCGCCCCGGCTTCGGAGAAGCTGCGGCGGGTGCGGGAAGCCGTGCGAGAGAAGGGCGCGGACCTGTACCTCCTGACGTCGCTCGACGACATTGCCTGGCTCCTGAACCTCCGCGGGGACGACGCGGCGCATTTCCCCATCCTGCTGTCGTATTTCCTGATGACGGCGGACGCGTGCACCCTGTACGTCCAGGACGGCGCGCTGACGGAAGAAGTGCGGGCGTATCTTGCGGAAAACGGCGTGGATACGAAGCCCTATTCCGCGGTATACGAAGACGCGGATGCCCTCGGCGCGGAATCCGGCCACACGGTCCTCCTGGACCTGTCCCGGGTCAATTACCGGCTCTATGAAGCGCTCTCCGCGGGCTGCGAAGTCGTGAACGCGCCGAACCCCACGCAGCGCATGAAGTGCGTCAAGAACGCGGTGGAAGCGGAGAACATCCGGAAAGCCCACGTCCAGGACGGCATCGCCATGGTGAAATGGCTGTACTGGCTGGACGGGGTCATCGGGAAGGAGCCGCATACGGAAGTGACGGTGTCGGACCGGCTGGAGGCGTTCCGGCGGGCGCGGCCGCATTTCCTGGACCTGTCGTTCGGGACCATCTCCGCCTACGGGGCGAACGCCGCCATGATGCATTACAGCGCATCGCCGGCGTCGTGCGCCGTCCTGAAGCCGGAAGGCCTGCTGCTCGTGGATTCCGGCGGCCATTACCTGGAAGGCACCACGGACATCACGAGGACCATCGCGCTCGGCCCCATTACGGAAGAGGAGCGCCGGTTCTTTACGATCGTCCTTCAGTGCAATCTCAATCTGGCGGGCGCACATTTCCCGGAGGGCGTGAACGGGCAGAACCTGGACGTCCTGGCGCGGGGGCCGCTCTGGAACCTGGGGCTGGACTACCGGTGCGGCACCGGGCACGGCGTGGGCTATGTGCTGAACGTGCATGAGGGGCCGAACGGGTTCCGCTGGAAGATCGTGCCGGAGCGGCAGGATTCCGCCCCGTTCGAACCGGGGATGGTGACGACGGACGAACCCGGCATCTACGAGGAAGGCCGGTTCGGCATCCGGATCGAGAACGAACTGCTCTGCGTCCCGGACCGGGAGACGGAGTACGGCCGTTACCTGAAATTCGAAACCGTCACCTACTGTCCCATCGACCTGGACGCGGTGGACGTTTCGATGCTGACGGCGCGCGAAAAGGCGCTGCTGAACGAGTATCACAGGACCGTATATGAGACGCTGGCCCCGCACCTCACGGAAGAAGAGGCGGCGTGGCTCGCGCATGAGACGAGGGAGGTATAAAAAGTGTCCAAAGAAAACGCGTGGCTGTCCTATTCAGCCGAAGAACTGAAAGAACTGTCCGGGCTCTGCGACAGTTATAAGGCGTTCCTGTCGGAGAGCAAGACCGAGCGGCGGGCGGTGGAGAACACCCTGCTTATGGCGGAGGCGGCCGGCTACAGGAACCTGGAGACGCTGGTGAAGGAAGGGACGCCGGTGAAAGCGGGGGATAAGGTGTACGCCGTCGGCATGAAGAAGACGGTGGCGCTGTTCCACATCGGGGAGACGCCGCTCCGGGAAGGCATGAACATCCTGGGCGCCCATATCGATTCCCCGCGCATCGACGTCAAGCAGGTCCCCCTTTACGAGGACAGTGAATTCGCGTATCTCGATACGCATTATTACGGCGGCATCAAGAAATACCAGTGGGTCACGCTGCCGCTTGCCATGTACGGCGTGATCGTGAAGAAGGACGGCACGGTGATCGACGTGGCGGTCGGCGACCATGACGACGACCCGGTGCTGGGGGTGACGGACCTCCTGATCCACCTTTCCCAGGACCAGCTGAAGAAGGAAGGCGCGAAGGTGGTCGAAGGCGAGCAGCTGGACATCATGATCGGTTCGAAGCCGCTGAAGGGCGCCGAGAAAGACGCCGTCAAGGCCCGGATGCTGGAGTATTTCAAGAATTTTTACGGGATCGAAGAGGACGATTTCATCTCCGCGGAGCTGGAAGTCGTGCCGGCCGGGAAAGCCCGGGATTTCGGCCTGGACAACAGCATGATCATCGGCTACGGCCATGACGACCGCGTCTGCGCGTACACGTCCCTGATCGCGCTCCTGGAGGAGCAGGACATCCGGAAGACCGCGGTCTGCCTGCTGACGGACAAGGAAGAGATCGGGTCCGTCGGCGCCACCGGCGCGCAGTCCATGTTCTTCGAGAACGCGGTCGCGGAGATCCTCGCCCTGATGGGCGACGGCAGCAGCCTTTCGGTCCGGCGCGCCCTGCAGCATTCGCGGATGCTTTCGTCGGACGTGTCCGCCGCCTTCGACCCGTCGTTCCCCTCCGTCATGGAGAAGAAGAACGCCGCGTTCTTCGGCCATGGCATCTGCTTCAACAAATTTACCGGCCGGGGCGGGAAGTCCGGCTCGAATGACGCGAACGCGGAATACATTGCCGTGGTCCGCCGGATCATGGATGACAACCACGTGGCGTTCCAGACCGCGGAGCTCGGGAAAGTCGACCAGGGCGGCGGCGGGACCATCGCCTACATTTCGGCACGGTACGGGATGGAAGTGCTGGACGCCGGCGTCGCGGTGCTGTCGATGCACGCGCCGTGGGAGATCGTGAGCAAATCGGACGTCTACGAGGCGAAGAAGGCGTACCGGGCGTTCCTGAGGGAGGCGTAAGCCTGCCCGGGACAGCGGGAAATGTCCGGGCTCCGGGCGGCAGGGCGGCGCCCTGTCCGAACAGCCGGGCCCGTTCCGGACATGGGGAGGCATCGCACATGCGGACAGAGATTACGGG
>JAGDAW010000143.1 GCA_017959345.1 Lachnospiraceae bacterium
CAAGGACTACATCCGCCAGGAAGAGGACGTGCTTTCGTACGCGCTGTTCCCCCAGGTCGCCATGGACTTCTTCAAGTACCGCGACGCCCAGACGGAGAAGGTGGACGTGACGGCGGCGGATCTGAAGACCGGCAGCTATCCGGTCTGATCGGGAGAGGTTTTCAATGACTTTACTGGAGAACTGGAGAGAGCAGGCCTACCGCGTCTCGAACGACCCGGCAGCCTATGACGCGTTCTGGAAAGCGTATTTTGAGAAGGAGAAGGGGTTCTACGCGTCCCTTCTTGCGGACCCCTCGAACGTTGAGGGGACGGTTCCGGAACTCGCGGAGAAGTACGGGGTGGACCGGGATACCATGGTCGGGATCCTGGACGGCATCAACGACTCGCTGAAGGAGAAGAACCCCATCGAAGAGATGGACGAAACCACGGTGCTCAGCCTGGACTATGACCCGGAGAAGCTTTACCGGAACATGGTGACGGCGAAGGCGGACTGGCTGTACCACCTGCCGGAATGGGACAGCCTCCTCACGGAGGAGCGGAGGGCAGTGCTTCTGAAAGAAGGACGGCTCGCGAATACGGTGATCCGGGAGAAGAAGGTCGGCAGGAACGATCCCTGCCCCTGCGGCTCCGGAAAGAAATACAAGTTCTGCTGCGGAAGGGCATAAACCGCGGCCGGACGGATACCTGCAGGGGCTTTACAGCGATGTAAGGCCCCTGCTTTACCGAAAGGGGCGGCCGGCGGCCTATGAAGAAAAGCTATGAAATGAATATGACGGAAGGGCCGCTGCTCGGGAAGATCATCCTGTTTACGATCCCCGTGATGCTGTCGGGCCTCCTGCAGCTCCTGTTCAACGCGGTGGACGTGATCGTGGTGGGCAATTACGTGGGCGACGAAGCGCTGGCGGCCGTCGGTTCCACCGGCGCCCTGATCAACCTGTTTATCCGGCTCTTTATGGGGCTCTCCGTCGGCACCAATGTGATGGTTGCCCGCTATTACGGGGCGAAGCGCTTCAGGGAGATGCAGGAGACGCTGCACACCGCGGTGGCGTCGTCGGTCTTCCTCGGCGCGTTCGTCGCGGTGATGGCGCAGATCCTGGCGTACCCCATCCTGAGGCTGATGGGCACGCCCGAAGACGTGATCGACCAGTCGGCCCTCTACTTCCGGATCTACCTGGCCGGTTCCCCGGTGAACCTGCTGTACAACTTCTCCGCGGCGGCCCTCCGCGCGGTCGGGGACACCCGGCGCCCGCTCATTTACCTGACCATCGGCGGCGTCGCGAACGTCTTCCTGAACCTGTTCTTCGTCATCGTCGTGGGCATCGGGGTCGCGGGCGTCGCGATCGGGACCCTCGCGTCCCAGACGGTCTCCGCGGTGCTGGTGGTCCGCTGCCTGCTGAAATCCACGGGCAGCCTGCGGCTGGTCCCCTCGGAGCTCCGCATCCGCAAAGACAAATTCCTGGGCATGATGGCCATCGGCCTGCCTTCCGGCGTCCAGGGCATGATCTTCTCGCTTTCGAACATCGTCATCCAGTCCTCCATCAATTCCTTCGGGAAGATCGCCATGGCGGGCAAGACCGCTGCGGCGAACATCGAGGGCTTCGTCTACATCGCGATGAATTCCATGCACCAGTCCTGCATCAGCTTTACGTCCCAGAACCTGGGGGCGAAGAAGCCGGACCGGGTGCTGAAGACCCTGGGGCTGTGCCTCGCGATCGTCCTGGTGCTCGGCCTGGCCATGGGCAATATCGTCTACGCGTTCGCGCCCCGGCTGCTCCGGATCTATACGGATACGGATGAGGCGGTCGGGTACGGCCTGACCCGCATGGGCCTGGTCTGCATGCCGTATTTCCTGTGCGGCCTGATGGACGTGGCGGTCGGCGCCCTCCGCGGGATCGGCGCGTCCCTGGTCCCCATGCTGACGTCCGTCTTCGGGTGCTGCGCGTTCCGCCTGATCTGGATCGCGACGGTGTTCCGGGCCGACCGCACGCTGGAAAATGTATACGTGTCCTATCCGATTTCCTGGATCCTGACGCTCGTCCTGCACCTGCTTTGCTTCGTGTTCTTCTTCAGGAGGGTGCGGAAGCGGCTCCTGGGCGGCGGGAAGCCCGGGGCGGCGTAAGGCGCGGCACGGGACCGTCACGGGACCGCCACAGAAACCGCCACAGAAACCGCCACAGAAACCGACACAGAAACCGACACAAAAACCCGCACAGGACCGCCACAGGACCGGCACCGGGAAACACATAAAAAAACCGCCCCGCGTACTCCGGAAGAGGAGGACTGCAGGGCGGTTTTTTCAGCGAACGAAAACGCTTATGCGCGCGTAACGAGACCGGAACGCAGGCAGGAAGTACAGACATAAACCTTCTTCGTGCCGCCGTTATCTGTCATCACACGGACAGACTTCACGTTCGACTTCCACATACGGTTCGTACGTCTGTGGGAATGACTCACTTTGATTCCGAAATGAGCACCCTTTTCACAAATATCACACTTCGCCATAACCGACACCTCCTTTTATTCGTCCACGCACAAAGCGATCTGTCTAAAAACGGACAACAGGGATATATTAGCAGATGGGCCGGAAAAAAGCAAGCACTTTTTTTCGTAATGTGAGAATTCGGACGGATCACGGAAAACTGGCGGGAAAACAAGAAAATCACAGGCATATTTATCAAAAATGCGGACGCATCGGGAACGCAATTGTCCATTTTGCCCGTCTTGCGGTTTAGGCCTTTTTATGTTATAGTTTACGCATGATGCCCGCGTATCGTCAAAGGGGGTACTTTTTTGTCGTTTATCGGAAAGAGCGGCAAGGGAAGGGAACCCGGAGGGGCATCGGCGTCATGAAGCGCCGGGAACCGTACCCGGCGGGACGGTTCATGTTTTTATAAAGGAGCACGGTATGACGATCGAGAAGAAAACTGTGAAAGGTGATGTGCGGGTCAGCACGGACGTGATCGCGCAGTACGCGGGTCTGGAAGCCATGGGCTGCTTCGGCATCGTGGGCATGGGCGCCATGAGCGCCAAGGACGGTATAGTGAAACTCCTCCGGAACGACAAACTCTCCAGGGGCGTGTCGGTCAACGTACGGGATTCGCACGTCACCATTGACTTCCATGTCATTGTGGCGTACGGCGTCAGCATCCAGGCTGTCGCGGAGAATCTCATCAACAATGTCGTATACCAGGTGGAAAGCTTCACCGGGATGACGGTGGATAAGATCAACGTCCTCGTAGAAGGCGTGCGCGTGATCGATTAAGGAGGAGTAAGGATTTGTCTAACATAGATTCACACAGTGTGAAGCGGCTCTTTTTTGCCGGGGCCCACGCGCTGAACAACCGCAAAGCCTGGATCAACGAACTGAACGTTTTCCCCGTCCCGGACGGGGACACCGGCACGAATATGACCATGACGGTCCTTTCGGCCTGCCGGGAAGTCCAGGCTGCGGATGAGTCGAACATGGAGAAGGTCTGCCGGGCCATCAGCTCCGGCGCGCTGAAGGGCGCCCGGGGGAATTCCGGCGTGATCCTGTCCCAGCTGTTCCGCGGGTTCTGCAAGGTCGCGCGGGAGAAGGAGACGCTCACTGTCGCGGACCTGACCGCCGCCATGCAGCGCGCGGTGGATTCCGCGTATAAGGCGGTCATGAAGCCGAAGGAAGGCACCATCCTGACCGTGGCGCGCGCCGTTGCCGAGAAGGCGGCGGAGCTCCCGGAAGATATGGAGGCTTCGGAATACCTGAAGACCGTGATCGACGCGGGAAATGACATGCTGAAGAAGACGCCGGAACTCCTCCCGGTCCTGAAGCAGGCCGGGGTCGTGGACTCCGGCGGGCAGGGCCTGATGGTGTTCCTGCAGGGCCTGTATGACGCCTTCACCGGCGGCGAAGTGGACATGTCCATCCCCGTGATGGCGAGTGACCCGGGTGAAGATACGGTCGTGGACACCTCGAACCTGGACACCTCCGACATCAAGTTCGGCTACTGCACGGAATTCATCATCAAGCTGGACGGGCACGTGTTCACGGAAGACGAGGAGAACGGGTTTAAGGCGTTCCTGGAATCGATCGGGGACTCCATTGTCTGCGTGTCGGACGAAGAAGTGGTGAAAGTCCACGTCCACACGAACGACCCCGGCCTGGCCATCCAGAAAGCCCTGACGTTCGGGCAGCTGACCCGCATGAAGATCGACAACATGCGCGAGGAGCATGAGGAGCGCCTGTTCAAGAACGCGGAGCAGCTTTCGAAGGAACTGAAGGCGAAGGACGAGCTGAAGAAGCTGCAGAGCATGCCCAGGAAGGACATCGGTTTCATCTCGGTGGCGGCGGGCGACGGCCTCGCGGCGCTGCTGACGGAGGTCGGCGTGGACTACGTCATCAACGGCGGCCAGACCATGAACCCCTCCACGGAAGACATCCTGGAAGCCATCTCGTACGTGAACGCGGACACCATTTTCGTGTTCCCGAACAACAAAAACATCGTCATGGCCGCGGACCAGGCGGCGCGCATGACGAAGGATAAACACATTGTGGTGATCCCGACCGGGACGGTGTGCGAAGGCATCTCCTGCATGGTGAGCTACATGCCCGGCACCTCCTGGGAGGAAAATGAAGCCGCCATGAACGAACAGCGCCGCGCGGTGCGCACCATCGAAGTGACGTACGCGGTGCGCGACACCACGATCGACGGCACCGAGATCCGCAACGGCGACTATATGGCCATCAGCGGGAAGAAGATCCTCGCGAACGGCACGGACCTGGACGAGGTCCTGCTCCAGGCCGTCGCCGGGGCGTGCACGGAGGAGACCGCGGTCGTCACCATCTATTACGGCCAGGACGTGACGGAAGAGGACGCCGGGAAAGCGGCCGACCTCATCGCTACCGTCGCCGCGGACGCGGAAGTCGAAGTGGTGAACGGCGGGCAGCCCGTTTATTATTACTTCATTTCGGTGGAGTGAGCGTTCTTATAGAAGAGCCTGGAGAGGCGGATTACATTTTCGGGCCCGGATTCTTTCCGGGCCTCTGTGTTTAGAGCACGGACAGGCGCGGCAGGGAGACAGGCATGCTGGAACGGACGGACGCGGTAATCAGGATCAGGGGCGTGGGGGAGAAGACGGCGGCCCTTATGAACAGGGCCGGGATCTTCACCGTCCTGGACCTGCTCTGCTATTACCCCAGGGACTATGAAACCTTCGGGGAACCGCTCCCGCTTTCCGCGGCCCGCTACCGGGACAGCGCGTCCGTGACGGGCGTCCTGATGGCCCCCCCGGCGACGCGCCACGTCCGGAACCTGAAGATTACGGAGGCGCACATCCGGGATGAGGAAGGCGGCACGCTGACCCTGGTCTGGTTCAATATGCCGTATCTCTCGAAGAGCCTGAAGCCGGGCGCGTCCTACGTGTTCCGGGGCCGGCTCGCCGGGGACGGCGCCTTCCGGAAAATGCAGCAGCCGAAGATCTACCGGATCGACGAATACCGGAAGCTGCAGGAGACGCTCCAGCCCGTCTACCCGCTGACCGCGGGGCTGACCCGGAAAACGCTCCAGGACGCGGTGAAAAACGCGATGGCGGAGGGCGTGTTCCCGGAGGAGACGCTGGATGCGCGGCTGCGCCGGGATTATGACCTGGAGGGAATCGAAGAGGCGGTGCGGGAGATCCATTTCCCGCGGAGCCGGGAATCCCTGATCCCCGCGAGACGGCGGCTCGTCTTCGAGGAGTTCTACCGCTTCATCCTGGACGTCCGCCATATGAAGGAGACAGTCTCCCTGGAGCCGAACAGCTTCGGGATCCGCCCCATGCGGGAGACGGACGCGCTCATCGAAGCGCTCCCGTACCGGCTGACGGGCGCACAGCGCCGCACGCTGGAAGAGATCCGGCAGGACCTGCAGTCCCCGCACGTGATGAACCGGCTGGTCCAGGGCGACGTCGGCTCCGGGAAGACGATCGTGGCGTTCCTCGCCATGTACGAGACCGCGCTCTGCGGCTACATGGGCGTGCTGATGGCGCCGACGGAAGTCCTCGCCCTGCAGCATTACCGGAATTTTACCGATCTTTCGGAACAGTACGGGCTCGGGCTGAAGATCGTCCTCCTGACCGGCAGCATGACGGCGAAGGAACGCCGGGAAGCGTATGAGCTGGTCCGGACCCACCGGTGCGACATCGCGGTGGGCACGCACGCGCTGATCCAGGAAGACGTCCATTTCGAGGACCTCGCCCTGGTGATCACGGACGAGCAGCACCGTTTCGGCGTGAACCGGCGGAAAGCGCTGACGGAGAAAGGGCGCACGCCGCACGTGCTGGTCATGTCCGCGACCCCCATCCCGCGGACGCTCGCGATGATCCTGTACGGGGACCTGAACATTTCCGTGATGGACGAGCTTCCGAAGAACCGGCTCCCCATCAAGAACTGCGTCGTGGATATCGAGTACCGCCAGAAAGCGTACGCGTTCATCCGGAAGCAGGCGGAGGCCGGCCACCAGGCGTACGTGATCTGCCCCATGGTGGAGGCGTCGGACGCCTTCGAAGGGGAAAATGTCACCGACTACGCGGAGACGCTCTCCCGGGCGCTCCCGGATTCCATCCGGATCGGCATCCTGCACGGGAAAATGAAAAACGAGGAGAAGGAAGCCGTGATGGCGGCCTTTTCAAGGAACGAGATCCAGGTGCTCGTCGCGACCACCGTGATCGAGGTGGGGATCGACGTGCCGAACGCGACCGTCATCCTGATCGAGAACGCGGAGCGCTTCGGGCTGGCGCAGCTGCACCAGCTGCGGGGCCGCGTCGGCCGGGGGAAGGACCAGTCCTACTGCATCCTGGTCGACACCACGCGCTCGGAAGAGAGCCGGAAGCGCCTGGAGATCCTGAATACATCGAACGACGGGTTCCATATCGCTTCGGAAGACCTGAAGCTGCGCGGGCCGGGGGATTTCTTCGGGATCCGGCAGTCCGGCGCGCTGGCCTTCCGGCTCGGGGACCTTTACAAGGACGCGGCCATCCTGAAACAGGCGGAAGAAGCCGCCGGGAGAACCGGTTCCGGGGACTTATCGCACCCCGTGCGGACCGGCCCGGCCGCTTTATAGGAAGGAGGAGTACACCCATGCCAGAAAGAAAACTATACCTTGACGACGCTTCGAACCTGCTCCGGCTGGAGGAGTATATGTACCCCCTGGTGGAGGTGGAAGACCCCAGGGTGTACCGGAACATGTTCCCGTACAGCGAGATCCCCAAGATCGCGTTCAATGACCGGATCGTGCCCCACCACATGCCGGAAGAGATCTGGATCACGGACACCACGTTCCGGGACGGGCAGCAGTCGCGCGCCCCGTATTCCACGGAACAGATCGTGAAGATCTACGATTACGTGCACCGGCTCGGGGGCCCGAAAGGGAAGATCCGCACCAGTGAGTTCTTCCTGTACAGCAAGAAGGACCGGGACGCGGTCTATAAGTGCATGGAGCGGGGCTATGAATTCCCCGAAGTGACCTCCTGGATCCGCGCCACGAAGAAGGATTTCGAGCTTGTAAAGGAGATCGGGATGAAGGAGACCGGCATCCTGGTCAGCTGCTCCGACTACCACATTTTCTATAAGCTCCATATGAAGCGGTCGGAGGCCCTTGCCCACTACGTCGGCATCGTCCGGGACTGCCTGGAGACCGGCATCCAGGTGCGCTGCCATCTGGAGGACGTGACCCGCGCCGATTTCTACGGCTTCGTGGTGCCGCTCTGCGTGGAATTCATGAAGCTCGCGAACCAGTATAAGCTCCCGGTAAAGATCCGGGTGTGCGATACGATGGGCTACGGGGTCAATTACCCCGGCGCCGTGATGCCGCGGTCCATCCCCGGCCTGATCTACGGCCTCCGGGTGCACGCGGGCGTGCCGTCCGAATGGATCGAGTTCCACGGCCACAACGACTTCTACAAGGCGGTCGTCAACAGCTCCACCGCGTGGCTCTACGGCGCGGCGGCGGTGAACACGTCCCTGTTCGGCATCGGCGAGCGCACCGGGAATACGCCGCTCGAAGCCATGATCTTCGAGTACGCGCAGCTCCGCGGGACGCTGGACGGCATGGATACGACCGTCATCACCGAGATCGCGGAATATTATGAGAAAGAGATCGGGTACACCATCCCGCCCAGGACGCCGTTCGTCGGGAAGAACTTCAACGTCACCCGCGCGGGCGTGCACGCGGACGGCCTGCTGAAGAACGAAGAGATATACAATATATTCGACACGGGCAAGTTCCTGAACCGGCCCCCGCTTGTCGCGGTTTCGAATACGTCCGGGCTCGCCGGCATCGCCATGTGGATGAACCGCTATTACCACCTGCCGGAAGACCGGTGGATCGGGAAGGACGACGAACTGGTGCAGCGGGTGAAGGTCTGGGTGGACCGCGAGTTCGAGAACGGCCGCGTCACGGTCATAACGGACGATGAACTGGTGAAAGTCATCAACGACGAATGCTTCGACATGGGCCGGCCGCCCATGGTGCGTTAAGGACCGGACGCGCGTCCGGGAAGCGGCAGGCCGTGGGGCGTTCCCGCGCCCGCGGACTGCGCCATGTAGGCGCGGCGGCCCGCGGCCCGGGACGTCTTTACAGTGGCGTAACCTGCGCACGGAGCGGAAATAACCGGGTCTATTTTTCCCCGGCGGGCATTGCAAAGCGGTTCTGTTCATGGTAGAATAGCCGCAAGGATCCGGAGAGGAAGACCTGCGGGCCGTCCCGGAAAGGATCCCCGGGAAGATGCCCGGCGCGAAGGAACGCCGGACACGGGATGATCAGGAACCGGGGACGCGGGACGGGGCGGGACGCACCGGGCCGGAAGTTAAAAAACCACACGGAAAGAAAGGAAGAAGACTATGGAATACGTAATCCCCGCTGGAATCGCAGTTTTGCTGCTGATCATCATTTTTGCGAACATCGTGATCGTGCCCCAGGCCACGGAGTATGTGGTGGAGATGCTGGGCAAGTACAGGACCACCTGGAGCGCCGGCCTGCACGTGAAGATCCCGTTCCTTGAGAAAGTGGCGAAGAAGATCACCATCAAGGAGCAGGTGCTGGACACCCCGCCGCAGCCCGTGATCACGAAGGACAATGTTACGATGCAGATCGACTCCATCGTATACTTCCACGTCTTTGATTCGAAGCTGTTCGCGTACGGCGCGGTGGACCCCATCTTCGCGCTCGGGAACCTGAGCGCCACGACGCTCCGTAACATCGTCGGTGAGCTTTCGCTCGATGAAACGCTGACCTCCCGTGACACCATCAATACGCGCCTGACGTCTACGCTGGACGTGGCGACAGACCGCTGGGGCATCAAGGTCACCCGGGTGGAGCTGAAGAACATCATCCCGCCCACGGAGATCCAGAACGCCATGGAGAAGGAGATGAAGGCCGAGCGTGACCGCCGTCAGACGGTCCTGGAGGCGGAAGGCCACAGGCAGGCGGTCATCACCCGTGCGGAAGGCGACCGGCAGGCCATGATCCTTGCCGCGGAAGGCGAACGCGACGCGCGGATCGCCCGGGCGGAAGGTGAAGCGAAGGCCGTGCTGCTTGCGAAGCAGGCGGAGGCCGACGGACTGAAGGCCCTGAAGGAAGCGGCCGCGGACGCCGCGGTCCTGGAACTGAAGCGCTACGAGTCCCTGATTAAGATGGCGGACGGGAAAGCGTCCAAGATCATCATCCCCACGGACGCGGTGCGCCTGGTGAATCAGAACACCCTGTTTTCGGAGACCACCGGCCTCGGGAATGTGACCCAGCCCGGCGAAGACGATCCGGAAGAGGCGAAGGAAGATCCCTGCTGCGAGCGTTTTGACCATTAAAACAAAATGATCCGGACCCGCCGCCCCGGTATACCGGGAGCGGCGGGTCCGGACGCGGTATCTGACGGGCCTGCGCGAAGGATCGCGTAAGCCCGCTTCGGCGTATTCAGACCGTAAGGCACGCGGCGGACAGCGGCGTGCGTTTTATGCTTTTGCGGAGGAACCGTATGAAGATTTCATTGGAACACCTGACTAAGATCTATCCGAACCGGACGAAGGGGAAGCCGGACGTCATCGCGGTGAACGATTTCACATTTGAGATCCCGGACGGGAAGCTCGTCGGCCTGCTCGGGCCCTCCGGCTGCGGGAAGAGCACCACGCTGAACCTGATCTCCGGCCTGGAAGCGCCGACGTCCGGGCGGCTGTTCTTCGGGGACGACGACGTGACGAACCTGCCGCCGGAGCGCAGGGGCGTAGGGCTGGTCTTCCAGAACTACGCGCTGTACCCGCACCTGACGGTCCTGCAGAACATCACGTTCCCGCTGGAGAACCTGAAGGGCGAAGAGAAACTTTCGAAAGCGGAGATGAAGGAGAAAGCGTATGAGGCCGCCCGCCTGGTCCAGATCGAGAACCTGATGGAGCGGAAGCCCAGCCAGATGTCCGGCGGGCAGCAGCAGCGCGTGGCCATCGCCCGCGCGCTGGTGAAGAAGCCGCGCGTCCTCCTGCTGGACGAGCCGTTGTCGAACCTGGACGCCCGCCTCCGCCTGCAGACGCGGGAGGAGATCCGGAAGATCCAGAAGGAGACGCGGATCACGACGGTGTTCGTGACCCATGACCAGGAAGAGGCCATGAGCATCTGCGACGAGATCGTCGTCATGAAGGACGGCATCGTCCAGCAGATCTCGGCGCCCCAGACCGTCTATGACGATCCCGTGAACCTGTTTGTGGCGACTTTCCTGGGCACCCCCGAGATCAATGTGTTCACCGGCCGTGTGGCGGATGAACAGCTCTTCATCGGGGATGAGGCCGTGCTGCCCAGGAAGGGGGTCGCGGACCAGCCCGTGTACGCGGCCATCCGGCCGGAAGGGTTCATCCCGGACGGGGACGGGCCGTTCTCCATGGACCTGGTCCGCGTCGAGGTGCTCGGGCGCGATACGAGCGTCGTCTCCGGACACCCGGACGCCCGGAACCTCTCCGTCCGTTCCATCATCAGTTCCGATACGAAGGTGGACCCGGGGCAGGCGCGGATCCGGTTCTCCCTGAAGCCCTGGAAGGTGTACATTTTCAACCGGGATACGGAAGAACGCATTTATCCGCAGTAAGGAGGCACGCATGATCAAAAAGAACGGTAAAGCGTGGCTGTACCTGCTGCCGGCGGTCCTGTTCCTTGGCGCGTTCATGATCTACCCCCTGGTGGACGTGTTCATTTACTCCTTTGAAGAGGGGTATAACTCGGCGTCGCAGACGTCTTTCGGCACCGGCCTGTACAACTATGCCTACGTCCTGCACGAAACGTATTTCCTGCAGGCCGTGAAGAATACATTTATCCTCGTGATCATCACGGTGCCGCTGTCCACCGGCTTCGCGCTGCTGGTTTCGGTGGCCCTGAGTTCCATCAAACCGCTCCGGAACCTGTTCCAGACCATCTATTTCCTTCCGTACGTCACGAACACGCTGGCGGTCGGCACGGTCTTCCTGATCCTTTTCAAGCCCATGGAAGATATGCCCGGCCTGGTGAATATGATGATCCAGGCGTTCGGCGGGGACATCATCGACTTCATCGACGGCCCGTACTGGGCGAAAATGTTCGTCCTCAGTTTCTACACGGTCTGGGTGGTGCTGCCGTTCAAGATCCTGATCCTGACCAGCGCGCTCGCCTCCGTCAATGAGAATTACTATAAGGCGGCCCGGGTGGACGGCGCTTCGAAGAGCCGGATCTTCTTCCGGATCACGCTGCCCATGATCTCTCCGATGATTTTCTACCTGGTGATCACCGGCTTCATCGGCGCGTTTAAAGCGTATTCGGACGTGGTGGCCCTGTTCGGGACCGAACTGAACGCCGCCGGGATGAATACGATCGTCGGTTATATCTATGATATGCTGTACGGGAAGAGCGGCGGCTATCCGTCCTTTGCTTCCGCGGCAGCCATTATCCTGTTTGCCATCGTTCTGACGATTACGGTCATCAACCTGATGATCAGCCGGAAGAACGTGCAGTACGCGTAAGGAGGAACGCCATGCAGAATGATTATGACCTTCTCGCGCGTAAGGACCGGCGGAACGAACGGATCCGGAAAGCGCTGATTTACCTTTTCCTGGCCGTCTGGGCGCTGATGGTGCTGTTCCCGTTCTACTGGATGGTGCTGTCGTCCATAAAGTCCTACAGTGAATATAACGCCGAAACCGTCCCGAACCTCATCGCGAAGAACCCCACATTCGAGAATTACATCAATGTGATGAAGGAAGGAGCGCTGAGCCGGTATTTCCTGAACACGCTGATCTTCACGGTGGCGACGACGCTCCTGATGATGGCGGTGATCATCCCGGCCGCGTTCGCGTTCGCCCGGCTGGATTTCCCGGGGAAGAACCTGGTCTTCACGCTGTTCCTCGCCCTGATGATGATCCCGAACGAGCTCGTGATCATCACGAATTTCCAGACCATCACGAACCTGGGGATGCGGAACACCTACATGGGCCTGATCCTGCCGTCCGTGACGTCGGTGTTCTACATTTACCTCCTGAAGGAGAACTTCGAAGCCGTGCCGGACGAGCTCTATAAGGCGGCGAAGGTGGACGGCACCAGCGACTGGAAATACCTCTGGAAAGTCATGCTGCCCATCTGCCGGCCGACGATTGTCACGATCATCATCCTGAAGGTGATCGAGTGCTGGAACTCCTACGTGTGGCCGCGCCTGATCACCGACGACGAAGCCTATTACCTGGTCTCGAACGGCATCCAGAAGATCCGCGAGAGCGGCATGGGCAAGATGAATATCCCAGGGATGATGGCCGCGGTGGTGGTCGTTTCGCTGCCGCTGATCGTGATTTTCCTGATCTTCCGGAAGAAGATCATGGAAGGCGTTTCGAGAGGAGGGACGAAGGGATGAGGAAATTCCTGCCTGTGCTCGCCGCCGTTTTCCTGCTGTTCCTGCTTCCGGGCTGCCACGGCCCCCGGGACAGTTCGGTCTTCGTGGTGCCGGAACAGCTGGACCCCGGCAGGACCTATGAAGTCACGTTCTGGGCGAAAAACGACACGAATAAGGTCCAGGTCGCCATCTACAAGCAGGCCGTGGAGGATTTCATGGCGCTGTACCCGAATATCAAGGTGACGATCAAGTACTACACGGATTACGCGATGATCTACCAGGACGTCATCACGAACATTGCCACCGGGACGACGCCGAACGTCTGCATCACGTACCCGGACCACATTGCCACGTACCTGACCGGGAACAATGTGGTGGTGCCCATCGGGGACCTCATGCGGGACCGGAAATACGGCCTCGGCGGGACGGAGATCCTGTTCGACGCGCCGACCATGAACGAGATCGTCCCGGAATACCTGGAAGAGTGCAAGATCGGCGGGGCCTATTACGCGCTCCCGTTCATGCGCTCCACGGAGGCGTGCTACATCAACCAGGACCTCGTGGAGGCGCTGGGCTATAAGGTGCCGGACGTCCTGACCTGGGATTTCATCTTCGAAGTGTCGGACAAGGCCATGGAGAAGAACGCGGACGGCACCTTCAAGGTCAACGGCCAGACGGTCATGATCCCCTTCATCTACAAGTCCACGGACAATATGATGATCCAGATGCTGCACCAGCTGGACGCGCCGTATTCCACGGATAAGGGGGACGTCCTGATCTTCAACGATACGACGGAGGAACTGCTTCTGGAGATCGAGAAGCACGCGGGGCTCCGTTCGTTCTCCACGTTCGGGGTGTCCAGCTACCCGGGGAACAAACTGAACATCGGGCAGTGCATTTTCGCGGTGGATTCGACCGCCGGCGCCACCTGGATGGGTGCGGACGCGCCGCTCTCGGATATCCATGACAAGAGCGAACTCCGGTCGTTCCGGCTGGCGGTGCGCCCGGTCCCGCAGTTTCACCCGGACCGCCTGCAGATGATCTCGCAGGGCCCGTCCGTCTGCATCTTCAATAAAGAGGACCCGGAAGAGGTGCTGGCCTCCTGGATCTTCGCCCAGTTCCTGCTGACGAACGAGGTCCAGTATTCCTATTCCGAGACGGAAGGCTACGTGCCGGTGACGCTGAAGGCCCGGGAAGACCCCGCGTACCAGGATTACCTCTCCCGGGAAGGGGAGGACAATGACACCTATTACGCGGTGAAGATCCAGGCCGCGAAGCTGCTGCTCCGGAACGCGGAAAATACGTTCGTGACCCCGGTCTTCAACGGCTCCGCGTCGCTGCGGCAGGCGGCGGGCGCCATGATCGAGAGTGTGACGAAGGCGGCGCGGCGGAAGCAGACCGTCGACCACGCCTATATCGAGACGCTGTACTCGGACACGACGTCCCTGTACCGGCTGGACCAGATCGACGCGTCCGGCACCGGGGAAGGGGTCAAGAAGGACCTGGGGGCGCTCGATCCCCCGGCGGTGGCACTCCTTGCGGGACTTGCCGCGGCCTGGGTGCTGATCCTTGTGTTTTTCCTGGTCCGCACCGTCATAGAAGCGGTGGAACGCCGCAAAACCGCTTGATATTTGCACCGATCGTGGTATAATACTTCCGTTTGATGCCGGGACAGGGACGGTCCCTTACCGGTTGTGATAAACGCAGTGTCATGCGCGCATGGCGCCGCGGTAACAGGAGGCGCGCTGTTAGAGACTGCGCGCCATCCGGGGGGCGGACGCCTTCCGCCCTGTCGTTCACTTGGTATGGCCCTCCGTCAGGAAGGGCAGGAGAGGAGGAAAATGTTCATGAAGAAACTGATGGCTTTACTTCTGGTTCTCGCGATGGTCGCGGCCGCGTCCTGCACGCCCACCAAACCGACCACGAAGCCGACGGACGCCCCGACGACCGCGTCTACGGCCGCACCGACCGAAAAGCCGACGGATGCGCCGACCACGAAGCCGACGGATGCGCCGAC
>JAGDAW010000144.1 GCA_017959345.1 Lachnospiraceae bacterium
GGTGAGCAGATGGCGAATCGTCACGCCCGGATACGGGATCTCCGGGAAAAACTTCGTGATCTCATCGTCAAGGCGCAGAAGCCCTGTCCTGACCACCAGCATGACAGCGGCTGCAGTGAACTGCTTGCTGACCGATGCAAGCTGGAAGATCGAGTCTTCCTCAATGGGGATGACCCCTTCCGGGTCGCGCCATCCAAACGTGCCCTTACTTACGATTTCGCCGTTTTCGGCATAGAGCCAGGCCCCATTGAAGCTGTCCTTTTCATAAGCCTTACGGGCAAGCGATTCCATCAATGCTTTTTTTTCCATACGCTGCAACATTTTTCTTTTATTCCCTATCAATCATCTGCGTCTCAGCCGCAGACCGCCTTTTTCAAGAAGGCCTTCCTCTGAAAACCAGGACGGTCAATGAACGACCGGCCCGGATCCTGTTTCATTCAGCATGATTCTTTTTTAAAAGCCAATATCCCTGCCATATGCCATGGCGGTTTCCGGGCCGTTCTCCGGAAACGCTTCAAATCGTTCCGCCGGTATCCTGTTTTTCCGTACCCTCCGCAGCGATGGAATACACGGATCTGACTTGTCTCAGATACCTTCATCCGCCGCGTCTTCGGCAAGTTTCAGCCTTCGCAGAATTCTTTGAATGCTTTTTTCGGACAGAGAAAATGTGTGGGCGAGCTCTTTTGTGCTTTTACCGTTCTGAAAAGCTTCACGGATGCGTTCGTTTCGCGCGCGAAAGAACTCCTTCGCGGATGTCCCGCTGCCCCAGGCCTGTTTTTCTTTCCGTGGGATATAGATAACCTTTCCGTCTACATACTGCTGAATCGCTTCCAATAATTCCTTCGGCAGAATCTCATCTGCCCGGATATAGCCCATATGCGCCTCCTAATCTTTTATAGGATTCGTCTGAGCTTACGATTCGATTGTATAGATTTAAGCTCAGACTACTGGGCGATTACATACCTTCTGGTCATAAGGCTATGCTCCTTTCTTCATATTTCTTCGGACATAAAACCATGATATATTATACCTCACCGCATAGCGGATGACAACCTCATGTTTTTTTATAACAAAACCTGCACCGAAAACGGTTTCAATACCTGGACGCTGTCCCGGCAGACACTTTTGAAATCAGGCGGCAGACAGAAGCGTGGAAACGCGCAGCCCACGTGAAATGTGATTCCGGGTCTGGGAGGTGTTTCAAACAAGCTGGGCAGGAATCGGCGCAGGCCCGGACCGGGACACCGCTTACCGATTTGCATAACCCATACGGGTCTGCCCTGACTGCCGGATCACAGGACGGTATCGGTTTCCCTTGCAAGATTGAAAAGACTGACGGCCATGCGCGGTTTACCGAGGACTGAAACCGCGGCATAGCGGGAGGCTGTTTAAAAAAGACCTTTTCGCAGGTGAACAGGGCTTATAAAAACCTGGAAAACACCGCAATTCGTCCAAAAAATTGTTTAATCCACAACACACAGAAGAGAACTTGTGTTATACTGAGTCCGGAAGGGATGGATGCAGATCCCGGGTCTTTCTCCCTCCGGGTGTCTCTGGTGCACATGAAGGCGCGTCCGCAGGGGTGAGCGCGGAAGTACCTCTGCTTTGTGACGGCGGCGGTTCATCCGGCAAGCCGTTTCCTGACGGAGTGTCGGATGGTGCCGGCAGCGGGGACCGCGGAAGACAGGGGCTGGAATCAATCGGGGAAGCGCTGCGCCATCCATCAGGCGGTTCGCGGTCCCGGCTGTAAAATGACAGCTGAATCCGTCATTTTTCGCCCGCTTTTGGGCACAAACGGTTGATAGTGTTGAAAAATATGTGGATGAAAGTGCATTTTTCGACATAGGATCTTCGATTTCGAAGTGACGGACGGGGATGGGGACCGGCTGCGGGAAGGACGCCGGCGCGGTCCTTTTTACTCAGGCATCATCTATTTACCCCAACAACATCATCATGACAACATAAAGAAAGGCTGCGGGCGGTACCAGGCCCGGTACACCGCAGAAGGGATTCAGATGGCAAAAATCTTATTGCTGAACGGCAGCCCCCATTCGAACGGGTGCACGGCGGCTGCGCTGGAGGAGATGGTCCGGGTATTTGAAGCGGAGCATGTGGAGACGGAACTGGTCCAGGTCGGGAACAAAGCCATACGGGGCTGCATGGCCTGCGGTTTCTGCGCGAAGAACGGGCGATGCGTCTTCAACGACCTGGTCAATGAAGTCGCGCCGAAATTCGAAGCGGCGGACGGCCTCGTGGTCGGAAGCCCGGTCTATTACGGATCCCCGAACGGCACGATCCTGTCCTTCCTGGACCGGCTGTTCTATTCCACGTCGTTCCCGAAGCAGATGAAGGTCGGCGCGGCGGTGGTCAGCTGCAGGCGGGGCGGCAACACGGCCAGCTTCGACGTGCTGAACAAATATTTTACCATCAGCGCCATGCCGGTCGCGTCCGGGACCTATTGGAACCAGGTGCACGGATTTACCGCGGAGGACGTGAAGAAGGACCTGGAAGGCCTCCAGACCCTGCGGAACCTTGCGCGGAATATGGCTTTTATGGCGAACGCATTTGCGGCCGCGAAGGCATCCGCCGGCTATCCGGCCATGGAGCGCAGCGCGTTCACCAGCTTCGCGGACGGGCTTTGACGGGAGAAAGCTGCAAGATTAGGTATGAAAAACGGCAGGATGCGCTGTTTTGTCCAAATGGGCGGCCGGTTATGATAGAATAAGGGTGACACACCACTCAACCATCCGGTACATTTTCCGGCGTTCCGGATCATCCACCTTTAAGGAGAATTGTTATGAAAAGGCTGTCATTCAACGGGGACTGGAAATATGCCCACCTGGGGCGCGGGGACTGGAAGGAAGTGACCCTTCCGCATGATGCGATGCTGTCGGAGCCCAGGAAAAACGACAGTGCCGGGGGCACGAACACGGGCTTCTTCGAAGCGCATGACTACGAATATGTAAAAGAATTCGAGGCGCCGGAAGACGCGGCGTACGTCGAATTCGAAGGCGTCTATCACAACGCGGAGGTGTTCCTCGACGGTGAGGCGATGCCCGCCCACCCGAACGGCTATTTCGGGTTCAGAGTCCCGGTTTCCGCCGGGAAGCACACGATCCGCGTGATCGCGCATAACGCCGGCCAGCCTTCGAGCCGCTGGTACTCCGGCGCCGGCATTTACAGGCCCGTGACGCTGGTCTGCCTGCCGGAGGCGCACATCCTTCCGGAAAGCATTGTCATTCAGACGACCGACTATGCCAGGCGGAAGGTCCGGGTCGCGTTTGCCGTGGCTGGCGGCGGGAAAGCGGACAATGTGAAAGTCGAAATCCTGGACGGGGAACAGGTGCTGGACAGCGCCAGGGCCGCTTCCGGGACGGCGGAGTTCGTGCTCGGCGGCGCGGAACTCTGGAGCCCGGACCACCCGAAGCTTTACACGGCGCGCCTGACGTACGGGACGGACGTCCAGACCGTCCGGTTCGGCATCCGGACCGTGGAGGTGGACGCGGCGGACGGCTTCCGCATCAACGGGCAGCGCACGCTGCTGCTTGGCGCGTGCATCCATCACGACAACGGCATCATCGGCGCCGTCGGCCACCCGTTCGCGGAGCGGCGGAAGATCGCGCTGCTGAAAAAAGCCGGTTTTAACGCCATCCGTTCCGCCCATAACCCGGCGAGCAAGGCCATCCTGGATGCCTGCGACGAGCTCGGCGTCATGGTGCTGGATGAGTACGTGGATATGTGGTATATCCACAAAACCGTATACGACTACGCGAATTTCTTTGAAAAGAACTGGAAAGACGACCTGAAGCTGCTGGTCGAAAAAGACCGGAACCATCCGTCGGTGGTGATGTATTCCATCGGGAATGAAGTCTCTGAAACGGCACAGCCGAAGGGCATCGAACTCGCCGGCCTGATGCGGGATGAGCTGCACGCGCTGGACGACCGCCCGGTCACCTGCGGCATCAACATTTTCTTTAATTTCCTTTCTTCGATGGGCTTCGGCGTCTATTCCGACGAGAAGGCAAAGCAGGAAGCGGAGAAGGCGGAGAAGAACAAGGGGAAAGTGAAGAAGAAGGCCGTCGGAAGCGAATTCATCAACAATATTGCCGGCCTTATGGGCGCGGGCTTCATGAAGTTCGGCGCGACGCTCCACGGCAGCGACGTGAAGACGCGGGACGCGTTCGCGAAGCTGGACGTGGCCGGCTACAATTACGGCGTCAACCGGTATACGAAAGACCTGAAGCGTTATCCGGAGCGCGTGATCTTAGGCTCCGAGACGTTCGCGGTGGACGCGATGAAATTCTATGAGACCGCGTCGGCGAACCCGGCGCTGATCGGGGATTTCGTCTGGACCGGCATGGACTACCTCGGGGAGGTCGGCCTCGGCGCATGGGATTATAAAGCATATGCCCCGGATTTCGAGCATACCGCGGGCTGGATTGCGGCCGGATCCGGGACCATCGACCTGGTCGGCACGGAGACCGGGCAGATGGAATTCATGCAGGTGGCGTATGGGCTGAGCCCCATCCGCATCGGGGTGGAACCGGTCTGCTTCTCCGGCGAGAAGCATTCCCCGGCGGCCTGGCGCGACAGCAACGCGATCGAAAGCTGGTCCTGGGACGGCTGCGAAGGGAAGAAGGCCGCCATCGAAGTCTATACGAAGGGCGCGTCCGTGGAACTCCTGCTGAACGGGAAGCACATCGGGCAGAAGAAGCGTCCGGAATTCGGCTGGGTCCGGTTTAAGACGGCGTATGAACCCGGTGAGCTGACCGCGGTGAGCTATGACGGGAACGGGCAGGAGATTGCCCGCACGAGCCTTAAGAGCGCCGGGAAGGAGACGGTGCTGACCCTCCTGCCGGAGACCGAAACGGTGAAGAAGGGGGACCTGCTGTATGTGCGCCTGCGCTATACGGACGGGAACGGGGTCGTCAAGCCCGCGGTGCGCGGAAACATCAAGGTCCGTGTCAGCGGCGGGAAGCTCCTCGCGCTCGGGTCGGCCTGCCCTTACAACAAACGCGGGTATCTGACGGATACCACGGACACGTACTACGGCGAAGCGCTGGCGGTCATCGAGCCCACGGGCAATGTGACCGTGCGGGCGGAGAGCAGGTACGGGAAGAAGAACGTGACCGTGAAATACGAAGGCTGAGCAGGGAATCATAGTGCCCTGCCCCCTGAAACAGAAGCAAGGCTTAGAATGCTCCGGCAGGAAGGCTGAACCGGGACCCAAGGTGCCCTGTCCTGAAAACAGAAGCAGGGCTCAGTGCGTTCCGGCAGGAAGGATTAACCTGAACTCAGAACATTCCGCCCCGGAAGCGGAATTCCCAACCATACTGTCGTACATACGGAACGAACCCGGGACCCGGCGTTCCCACACGCAGGCGGATGGCCTGTCGCAGACCTTATCAGGAGGTTTCCATGAAATTAGAAAATGCGGTGCTCGGCATTGAGCTCGGCTCCACCAGGATCAAGGCGGTCCTCGTGGATGAAGACTTTGTACCGGTTGCTTCCGGAAGCCACGAATGGGAGAACCGGCTGGTGAACGGCATCTGGACGTACACCATGGAGGACATCCGGGGCGGCATCCGCGCGGCGTACGCGGACCTGAAGCGGGACGTGAAGGAGAAGTTCGGCGTCACCCTCACCACCTGCGCCGCCATGGGCGGTTCCGCGATGATGCACGGCTACCTGCCCTTCGACCGGGACGGGCGGCAGCTCGCGGAATTCCGCACCTGGCGGAACACCGTCACGGGCGAAGCGGCCGCGATCCTTACGGACCTGTTCGGGTTCAATATCCCGCAGCGGTGGTCCATTGCCCACCTCTACCAGGCGATCCTGAACGGGGAGGGCCACGTCGGTGACATTGCCCGGCTGACGACGCTCGCGGGCTATATCCACTACGAACTGACGGGCCTCCACGTCATGGGCGTCGGTGAGGCGTCCGGCATGCTGCCCATCGACAGCGGCGTCAATGATTTTGACGAAGCCATGGTGCAGGCGTTCGATGCGGTATCGAAGCAGCCGTGGAAGCTGCGGGACATCCTCCCGAAGGTGCTCTCCGCGGGTGAAAATGCGGGCTTCCTCACGGAAGAAGGCGCGCGTTTCCTGGATCCGGAAGGCGATCTCCGCCCCGGCATCCCCGTGGCGCCCTGCGAGGGGGACGCGGGCACCGGCATGGCCGCCACGAATTCGGTCCGCGTCCGCACCGGGAACGTCAGCGCGGGGACCAGCGATTTCGCCATGATCGTCACGGACCAGAAGCTGGGCGTCCACCGGGAGATCGACATGGTCACCACGCCGGACGGCACGCCCGTCGCGATGGTCCACTGCAACAACTGCACGTCGGACATCAACGCGTGGGTGAACCTTTTCGCCGAGTTCTCCGCCCTTATGGGCGTCCCGGTCCGGAAAGGCGAGCTGTATACGAGACTGTTCCAGGCGGCCCTGGAGGGGGACGCCGACTGCGGCGGCCTCATGAGCTTCAACTATTACTCCGGGGAGGGCGTCACGGATCTGGACGAAGGCCGTCCCGTGTTCGCGCGGATGCAGAACGCGAATATGACGCTTCCGAATTTCATGAGGACACATTTGCTGTCCGCGCTTGCGACGCTGAAGATCGGCCTCGATATCCTGACGCAGGAGGAGAAAGTCCCGATCGAGAAGCTTTACGCCCACGGCGGCTTCTTTAAGACGCCGGAGGTCGGCCAGCGGATGCTGAGCGCGGCTGTGGGCGCGCCGGTTTCCGTCATGGAGACCGCGGGGGAAGGCGGGCCTTACGGCATGGCGCTCCTCGCGGCGTATATGGTGAACCGGGAAGCGCAGGAGTCCCTGGCGGATTACCTGGACCGGAAGGTGTTCGCAAACGCGAAGAGCAGTACGATCATGGCGGACACATCGGACGTCGCGGGCTTTGCGGTATTCCTTTCCCGCTACCGGAAAGCGCTCCCGCTGGAGCGCAAGGCCGCGGAGGTGCTGTGATGCTTGAATCCCTGAAACAGAAAGTGCTGGAAGCGAACCTGCTCCTCCCGAAGTACGGGCTTGTGACGTTCACCTGGGGCAATGTCAGCGGCATTGACCGTGAAACCGGCCTCGTGGTGATCAAACCCTCCGGGGTGGAGTACGACGGGATGACCGCGGACGATATGGTGGTCGTGGACCTTGAAGGCCGCCGCGTGGAAGGACAGTGGAAACCGTCGTCCGACACCATGACGCATGTGGAACTGTATAAGGCATTTCCCAAGATCGGGGGCGTGGTGCACACCCATTCGGAATACGCCACGAGCTGGGCGCAGAGCGGGCGCGACATCCCCTGTTACGGGACGACCCACGCGGATTATTTCTACGGCCCGGTGCCCTGCCTCCGGGTGCTGACGAAGGAAGAGATCGACGAAGCGTATGAGCGGTATACCGGGAAGCTGATCGCGGAAAGCCTGGCAGACCGGTACGAGGCCATGCCGGCGGTGCTCTGCAAGAACCACGGCCCCTTCTGCTGGGGGAAGGACCCGGAAGACGCGGTCCACGCGGCAGTGGTGCTGGAGGCGTGCGCGAAGATGGCGTTCCGGACGGAGCTCATCAATCCGAAAGTGGCGCCGGCGCCGCAGGAACTGCAGGATAAGCATTATTACAGGAAGCACGGCGCGAACGCGTATTACGGGCAGAAGTGAGCGCCGGGCGGCCGCCGTATTAGGATCCAAACAGACAACAGCAGCGGAATAAAGCGCGCGGGCAGCTGGGGCTGCCCGCGTTTTTCATGCCGGGACCGGGGGAAAGCGGCAAGTATCGATTGAAATCCCGGGAAGATCAGGTATAATGGATGCATCCATCCAACCCCGGCTGCCGGAGTCTTGACAAACCGGCCCCGCGGCTGTAAAATGAAAACCGTTTTCAGATTATGGAGGTTTTCATGGGCGCAAAGACCGGTTACAATACCCGGCAGAAAGAAGAAATCATCGAATACCTGCGGACCGTCCCCGGGCAGCATTTTACCGTGGCGGACGTCTGCGCGGATTTCCGCGCGCGGGGCAGGCACATCGGGCAGACGACGGTGTACCGGCAGCTGGAGCGCATGGTGGACGAAGGCACCGTCAGCAAATACATGCTGGACGGGAACTCGGCCGCCTGTTTCGAGTACGTCGGCGCGGAGGCGGACGCGGAACCGGAGAACCGCTTCCACGCGAAGTGCGAGAAATGCGGCCGCCTGATCCATCTGCACTGTGAGGAACTCGCGGGGCTCCGGACGCACCTCGGACAGGCGCACGGTTTCCTGCTGAATCCCATGCGGACCGTCTTCTACGGGATCTGCGAAAACTGCAGGAAAGCGGGCCTGCTGCTCTGCATCCTGCTCCTGTTCCTGCTCCCCGGGTGCGTGAAGGCGCCGCCGGCCGGCAGCGGGAAGGTCACGGTGATCGCGACCGTTTTCCCGGTATACGACTGGGCGCGGGAGATCATCGGGGACACGGAAGGCGTGGAACTCGTGCTCCTCTCGGAGAACGGGACGGACATGCATTCGTTCCAGCCCACCGTGGGGGACCTGGTCCGGATCTCCGGGTGCAGCGTGCTGCTCTATGTGGGCGGGGAGTCGGAAGCCTGGATCGGGGACGCCCTGAGGACCGGGACGAACCCGGACAGGAAGGCCGTCTGCCTGCTGGAAGCCCTGGGGGACGCCGCGCGTCCGGAAGAGCACCGCGAGGGCATGCAGACAGCGGACGCGGCGGAGCCGCAGCCCCATGGGACCGGCGGTGAACCCGGGCATCCGGACGCGGAAAGCGGGGAAGCGGAATACGACGAACACATCTGGCTCTCCCTAAGGAACGCGCAGATCCTGTGCGGGGTGATCCGCGACGTGCTTTCGGAAGCGGACCCGGAACACGGAAATGTATACAGAAACAACGCGGATACCTACATTGCGCGGCTCCGGGAACTGGACCGGATGTATGAAGAAGAAGCGGCGCGTGCCCCGCTGAAAACGCTCCTGTTCGCGGACCGCTTCCCGTTCCTGTACCTGGTGAAAGACTACGGCCTGGACTACTACGCCGCCTTTTCCGGGTGCTCCGCGGAGGCGGAGGCGGGTTTCGGGACCGTGATCTTCCTGGCCGGGAAACTGGATGAACTGGGGCTGCCCTGCGTCCTGAAGATCGACGGGAGCACGGATGAACTGGCGGAAACCGTGGTCCGGAATACGGGATCCGGGGACCGGGAGATCCTGACGATGCAGTCCATGCAGGCGGTCACATTGAAAGAAGCGGAAGCGGGCGCTTCCTACGTGGGGTTTATGGAGGAGAACCTTACGGTCCTCCGGGAAGCCCTCGGGGGAAGCCGGTAAATAAACAGTGCCCGGCGGCGGGCCGGCACGGAAAAAGAGAAAAACATGGCACAGATTTCAGTACAGAACCTTACACTCGGTTATGAAGGGA
>JAGDAW010000018.1 GCA_017959345.1 Lachnospiraceae bacterium
ATAGCCCTTGCCCTGTTCGTTCCGGTCGATCATGAAGCGCCAGAGCCAGTAGCGGTCGTCCTCGTCCTTTTCTTCGGGATCGAATGCGAACATGCAGAAGCCCACCAGCTTCTCATCCGCATAGATGGCAAAAGGCCGGGCTATGCCGGGCTGCGCCGCGTTCGCCTCATCCGCCTGCCGCAGCGAGACATCATTTCTTGCGACGAAAGGCTGGTCCTCCCGCACGGAAAGGGCCAGAACCGCCTCTCTGTTCGCGTCATTTACAGGTTCCAGCTTGATTCTCATGATTCTTTTTCTCCCTCATCGATCCCATAGCCGGGACCGCGTTCGACAGCCTCCGGCCTTGTTATGGTCAACATTCACTTTGTGGATCATCAAGTATGATCTCTTTAAAAAACCAATACCCTTGCCGTAAGTCTGGACTTACGCCTCAATGATCAGGATTGAAGCCCGGACTGCCGGGCAATTACATGCTTTCCGGTCATAAAGAAGATGTTCCCTCCTTCAGATCAGGGTACAAAACCGAAGTGTATTATACAGTACGGACCGGCCTGTTTCAACCTCAGGCATTTTTATAACGGAACTTGCGCCATATCCACACGTCCTTCGATCTCATAAAGCCTCCGGGGGTTTCGGCCGTCTCCGGCACGGCTTCAACCACACCCGTCCGGCAGTGACCGGGACCGGGATGATCTCCGCTCCAGTCTGTCTTAAGACAAAAAGAATGCTTGCATCTGAAGGGCAGATATGCTATAATACAATAGATAATGACCACAAGATGTTGTGTATGACATATTCCTGGCAGAGAGGGCAGACGTGGCAAAAGACAATTATGACGCTTCAAGCATAACCGTGCTGGAGGGGCTGGAGGCCGTGCGCCGCCGCCCCGGCATGTACATCGGGTCCGTAGGCGTATCGGGGCTGAACCACCTCGTCTACGAGATCGTGGATAATTCCGTGGACGAGTACCTGGCCGGGTACTGCACGGAGATCCGCGTCACCCTGGAGGACGACGGCTCCGTCATCGTCTCGGACAACGGGCGCGGCATCCCCGTGGACCTGCACCAGAAGGGCGTCTCGGCGGAACGGGTCATCTTCACGACCCTCCACGCGGGCGGCAAATTCGACAATAAAGCTTATAAGACTTCCGGCGGCCTCCACGGCGTGGGGTCTTCGGTCGTGAACGCGCTTTCCGAATACCTGGAGATCAAGATCTCGAAGGGCGGGAAGATCTATTATGATTCCTACGAACGCGGCGTCCCGGTCGTGGAGCTCGAGAAAGGCCTCCTGCCGGTGATCGGCCGTTCGAAGGTGAACGGCACCACCGTCACCTTCAAGCCGGACCCGGAGATCTTCGAGCACACCCATTTCAAGGCGGACGCCATCAAGAGCCGTCTCCATGAGACGTCCTACCTGAACCCCGGCCTTTCGCTGGTCTTCACGAACAACCGGAAGGGCGAACAGGAGACCGTGACGTACCACGAAACGGAGGGCCTGAAGGCCTATCTCGCGGAACTGAACGCCGGGAAGGAGCTCCTGACAGAGCCCATCCTCGTGAAAGGCACGTCGGAGGGCATCGAAGTCGTGATGGCGCTCCAGTTCGTGGATACATTTGAGGAACGCGTGCTCGGCTACTGCAACAACATTTACAATTCCGAGGGCGGCACCCACCTCGTGGGCTTCAAGAGCCGGTTCACGACCCTCATCAACAATTACGCGAAGGAGCTCGGGATCCTGAAGGACCCGGACAAGTTCTCGGGCCCGGATACCCGCTGCGGCATGACCTGCGTGCTGTCCGTCAAGCACCCGGACCCCCTGTTCGAAGGGCAGACGAAGACGAAGCTCGGCTCCCAGGACGCCGCCCGCGCCGTGGTCAATGTGACCGGCGAGCAGCTGGAACTCTATTTCGACAAGCACCTGGAGACGCTGAAGACGATCATCTCCTGCGCGGAGAAGTCCGCGAAGATCCGGAAGGCGGAGGAGAAGGCGAAGTCGAACCTGCTGACGAAGGCGAAATTCAGCTTCGACAGCAACGGGAAGCTCTCGAACTGCACGTCGAAGTACGCGTCCCTCTGCGAGATATTCATCGTGGAGGGGGATTCGGCCGGCGGCTCCGCGAAGAAGGCCCGGAACCGGATGTACCAGGCCATCATGCCCATCCGCGGGAAGATCCTGAACGTGGAGAAGGCCTCCATCGACAAGGTCCTCGCGAACGCGGAGATCAAAACGATGGTGCTCGCCTTCGGCTGCGGCTTCTCGGAGGGCTACGGGAACGATTTCGACATCACGAAGCTCCGCTACGACAAGATCATCATCATGGCGGATGCGGACGTGGACGGCGAACACATCAGCACGCTGCTCCTGACCTTCTTCTTCCGCTTCATGCCGGAGCTGATCTCGGAGGGGCACGTCTACATTGCCATGCCGCCCCTTTACAAGGCCATCCCGAAGGGGAAGGGCGAGGAGACCTACCTGTACGACGACGAAGCGCTGGCGAAATACCGCGCCACGCATAAGAATTTCACCCTGCAGCGCTATAAGGGCCTCGGCGAAATGGACGCCGAGCAGCTGTGGGAGACCACCCTGGACCCGGAACGCCGCGTCATCAAGCGGGTGTCCATCGAGGACGCCCGGATGGCGGACAAGGTGACGAGTCTCCTGATGGGCAATGACGTGGAGCCCAGGCGGGAATACATCCACGAACACGCGCACGAAGCGATGCTGGATGTATAGGCTGCCGTTCCACGGGAAGGATTCAACGCTGAAGGAGAGAAGGCTCCATGCCTGAGAAGATCATATCCACAGAGTTTTCGGACGAGATGCAGCAGTCGTTCATCAACTATTCGATGTCCGTCATCACGTCCAGGGCGGTCCCGGACATCCGGGACGGGCTGAAGCCCGTGCAGCGCCGGGTGCTGTACGCCATGAACGAACTGGGGCTGAACTCGGACAAACCCCACCGGAAGTCCGCCCGTATCGTCGGGGAGACCATGGGCAAATACCACCCCCACGGGGATTCCTCCATTTACGACGCCCTCGTCGTGCTGTCCCAGGATTTCAAGAAGGGGATGGCGCTGGTGGACGGGCACGGGAATTTCGGCTCCATCGAGGGGGACGGCGCCGCGGCCATGCGTTATACGGAGGCCCGGCTGAAGAAGTTCACCCAGGACGTCTACCTGAAGGACCTGGATAAGGACGTCATCGATTTCGTCCCGAATTTCGATGAAAACGAGAAGGAGCCGGAGGTGCTCCCGGTCCGCATCCCGAATTTCCTGGTGAACGGCTCCGAAGGCATCGCGGTCGGCATGACCACGAGCACGCCGGCCCACAACCTCGCGGAAGTGATCGACGCGATGCTTTATTACATCGAGCACCCGGACTGCGCCACGGGGGCGCTTCTGGAGGTCCTCCACGGGCCGGATTTCCCCACGGGCGGCATCGTCGTGAACCGGGCGGACCTCCCGGAGATCTACGAAACCGGGAGAGGGAAGATCCGCATCCGCGGGAAGGCCGAATTCATCCCCGCGAAGAAGCGGGGAGAGAAGGACCGGATCGTCATCACGGAGATCCCCTATACCATGATCGGGGCGGCCATCGGGAAGTTCCTGAACGATACGGCGGAGCTCGTGGAGAAGAAGGTTTTCCCCGAGATCACGGACATTTCGAACCAGTCCGGGAAGGACGGCATCAACATTGTCATCGAGCTGAAGCCCGGTTCGGACGGGGAGAAGATCCTGAACGGACTCTACAAGAAGACGAAGCTGGAGGACACGTTCGGCGTCAACATGCTCTGCATCGTGGACGGGAAGCCGGAAGTCATCGGGCTGAAGCGGATCCTGGAAGAGTCGCTGAAGTTCCAGCTGGAGGTCAACAGGCGGAAGTACACGAACCTGCTCCGGAAGGAAGAGGCGAAGAAGGAGATCCAGGAAGGCCTGATCCGGGCGGTGGACGTCATCGACCTGATCATCGAGATCATCCGCGGGTCGAAGAAGCTGCAGACCGCGAAGGACTGCCTGGTGTACGGCACCACGGAAGGCATTACGTTCAAGTCGGAAGCGTCCAGGCAGGCGGCGTCGGAGCTCCGCTTCACGGAGAACCAGGCGCAGGCCATCCTCGACCTCCGCTTAAGCAAGCTGATCGGGCTCGAGATCCTGGCGCTGAAGAAAGAGCACCAGGACACCCTTTCGAAGATCCGTTCGTACCGGAAGATCCTGTCCTCCCGTTCGGAGATGGAGCGCGTCATCCGCGAAGAGCTCACGGAGATCAAAAACGCGTACGCGTACCCCCGGCGGACCGTGATCATGGACGCGGAGGCGCCCGTGTTCGAGGAGAAGCAGGAGCAGGAGATCCCGGTGGCGCTCTCCATGAACCGGTTCGGCTACCTGAAAATGTATGACCTCGCGGTCTATGAGAAGAACAAGGACGCGATCGGCGAGGAGTCGAAGAACCTGATCTTCTGCCTGAGCAGTTCCAGGATCTGCCTGTTCACCGACAAGGGGAATTTCCACCAGTTCCGGATGAAGGACGTGCCGCTGTGCCGGATGAAGGACAAGGGCGTCCCGCTGGACAACATTTCAAATTACGACTCCGCCCATGAGACCATCCTCATGATGGCGGCCATGGAAGAACTCAAAGAGAAAAACTTGCTATTTGTGACCGCGCGTGCTATGATAAAGTTCGTTGAAGCGTCCGAGTTCGATACGGTGAAGAAAACCGTGGCGGCGACGAAGCTTCTGGAAGGCGACCGGCTGGTCTCCGTGAAGGAACTGACGGGCACGGACTGCGTCCTGGTATCCCGGAACCGCATGCTGCTCCGGTTTAAGAACCAGGAGATTTCGTTGTATAAGAAGACTTCCGTCGGGGTGCGGGGCATGCGCCTGGCGGATGATGACGAGGTGGAAGCCGTTTACGATTTCGACCCGAAGGTGAAGTACCTGGTGAAGGTCGGGGCGAAGCGGGTGAACCTTTCTGAAGTGAAACTGAAGAAACGGGACGGGAAACCGGAGCCCGTGAAGTAGAGGAGGGTTTGGAGATGAGCGACAGAAACATTCCGGATGACCAGCTGAACATCCTGCTTGGAGATCTCTCGGCGCCGGTAAATGAAAAGGCACAGTCCGCGGAAGAGGCGGTCCTGGAACTCCAGAAGGACTTCGAAGCCGCCGAGCGGGCCGGGCATAGCGCGGCGGACGAGACGGTGCGGAAGACCGCCCAGGCGGCGGCCCGGACCTCCGCGGAGACGCGGGCGGCCGCGGGGAAACTCGTGGACGATACGGGCATCCGCAGCGACTATGACCGCTTCCTGAAGAGCGGGCTGGACGGCCTGATTTCGGACGACGAAGAGAAAACCGTGCGGCCGAAAGCGTCTGCCGGCACCGTAAGGACGGCGGAGAGGCCTTCCGCGGGTCTGGACGCGCAGGCGGCGCGTGAGGAAGCCTCGGCGGAGGGACTGGAGTCCGCGTTTAAGGACAACCAGGTCGATATCGAATTTGAGATGCTGGATGACCTCACCTGGCATACGGATAAACCCGCGAACCGCCAGGGCGGCGGCGGGGACCAGGGCACGACCGGGTTCGGCACCGCCTACGAACGGGCGAATAAAGAGAACGAAGCCCTCCGGAAGGAGCGCCGGAATTTCTGGATCTTCACCGCGCTGATCGGGCTCCTTGTGATCGCGGCGGTCCTTTACATCCTCTGGATCCGGGGCATCATTTTCCCGGAGAAACCGGAACCCACGACCAGCAGCATCGAGACGAAGGGCAGTACGGAAGCGCCGGCCACGAAGCCGTCCGAGTCCACCAGCCGCGAGTCCGTCCCGACGGAACCCACCGACCCCGTGCCGGGTTCCACCGAAGTCGGCCCCACGGTGCCTTCGAGCCAGCAGGATCCCACCCCCGCGGTGCCTGACCGGCCCGAGTCCGTCCTCGAGAAGTACAACCAGCTCTTCGTGGTCAATACGGGGACGCTGAACGTCCGCAGCGGGCCTTCCACAAACACGAACATCGTCGGCACCATTGACCGTGACGGCGGCGGCGAAGTGCTGGAGTATACGGAGAACGAATCCGGCCGCTGGGCCAGGATCAGTTCCGGCGGCATCACCGGCTACGTCAGCACGAACTTCATCCTGACCGGCGCGGAAGCCCGTACCAGGGCCGTCAGCGCGGCGCGGATGCGGGTCAAGGCGCGCGTATCCGTGAACGTCCGTTCCACGCCTTCCACGGCCGGCTCGGACAATGTGATCGCGACGGTGCCCGCGGGGACCGTGTTCACGTTCATCGAGGAGTCGGGTGACTTCTACCGTGTCTCCTATTTCAACTTCTATGAAGGCTTTGTCAATAAGGCGTACGCGGATTACGGGTATTTCCTGGAAGAGGCGAACCGGCAGTACTGACATCCCTGACGGCTTTTCGCGGTTTTCGCCGCGGCAGACGCGTTTTTTCAAAAAAAGTCCTTGACAGACAGGGTATTTGCGGCTATAGTATATCGGTGCGTGTACTTTTGAGGTCAGATCAGGAAAGGGTTAGCGGAAGATGAAGATTGATCTTTCTCCTCTTTATCAGTCTGATGAGGTTCTGAGGGAGTATGAAGTCTCCTTCGGAAGAGACCGGCTGAACGGCTGGAAAGTACTGGACCCGGAACCGCTGGTTCTGAAAGCGGTTTACAGGAAGGACAACAGGACGCTGGAAGTGAGCGGCAGCGGCCGCGTGAAACTCCGGATGCCCTGCGACCGGTGCCTGAAACCGACGGAAGTCCCGGTGTGTTTCTCCGTGGATACCCTGATCCGCCTTGAGGACCTGACGGACCCGGACGGGGAACCCGTAGACTGCGTGGAAGAAAACACGCTGGATACGGACCTGCTCCTGGAACCCGAGATCCTGACGAACCTTCCCATGAAGGTGCTGTGCCGCGAAGACTGCAAGGGCCTTTGCCCGGGCTGCGGCGCGGACCTGAACGGGGGGCCGTGCGGCTGCGGATACACGGAAGCCCCCGGCAGGATGGCAGAAGCCATCCGGCAGGCGTTTGAAAAAGCCGGTAAGAATTAAGCGTTGATACTGATAAGAAGGAGGTGTGCAGAATGTCCATTTGTCCTAAGAACAGAAGCTCCCGCGCGAGACGCGATTCCAGAAGAGCGAACTGGAAGATGAGTGCCGTAAGCCTGGTCAAGTGCAGCCATTGCGGCGCTTTGATGAAGCCCCATTGCGTGTGCAGACAGTGCGGCTATTATAACAAGAAAGAAATCGTCAAGGTAGAGGACTGATCTCTCACACGAATCCTTTCTTCCGGCATGTCCGGGGCAGTTGCTGTTTCAAAGAGGCTGCCGCAGAATCCGACGGTACCGGCGGTATCAGGGCGGAGGCGGCGGCCTCTTTTTTCTGTGCGCGGATTTCCGTGTATCGGCTGCGGGAATCCCCGGACACCCGAACTTGCAAATATGGCGTTTTTTGATATAATATTGAAATCGGGGTCATCCGCCGACTGCAGACGGCAGAACGGCTGCATGACCCGCCCCAGACGGCGCACGCAGCGCCTGGCGCCCGGATACCGGGCGTTTTACGGAGTACGGGGAAAGGAGCGGAGAGATGACCTGCCGGCAGTGCGAACAGAAAATCAGCGCTTTTATCGAAGACAGGCTGGACGTGAAGACCACCCGTGAGATGCTGAACCATATCAAAGGCTGCCCAGAGTGTTATGAAGAGCTCGAGGTCCAGCTGATGGTGGGCTGCGCCCAGAAAGCGTTCTCCGAAGACCACGAGGAACAGTACGACCTCCGGAACCTCGCGCCGGACCTTCTGCAGGCGCGGCGCGAACGCGTGATCCAGAGCCTGGTCCTGAAGTACTACGGGATGGTCCTGGGCGCCCTGATCCTGCTGATCCTGGCGCTCCTGCTCATCAAATTCTAAGCGATA
>JAGDAW010000019.1 GCA_017959345.1 Lachnospiraceae bacterium
TCCAGAAGGGTCTTGCAGAAAAGTACGGCATACAGAACCAGGATGGTTCCCTTCACTCTTAACCGGGGATCTCCTTAGAACAGCGAAGCGCCCCGGCCGGAAGGCCGGGGCGCTTCGCTGTCTCCCTGCAACAGGAAACTTATTTCATAATGGTACGGACGCGGATGACGCCGGGCACAGCCTTGATGGCGTCGATGACGCTGCCGTCCACCATGCTGTCCACATCGATGATCGTGTACGCGATCTCGCCGCGGGACTTGGAAACCATGTCCGAAATGTTCGCGGCGGCGGAGCCGAAGAGGGTGGTCAGCTGGGAGATCACATTCGGGATGTTCTTATGCGCGACGGTGATGCGGAGGGGCTTCACGGCGGCGCCCATGGAGATGGCCGGGAAATTCACGGAATTCGTGATATTGCCGTTCTCCAGGTAATCCGTCAGCTCTTCCGCGGCCATGATGGCGCAGTTCGTCTCAGACTCTTCCGTGGAAGCGCCGAGGTGCGGGAACGCGATGACCTTATCCATATTGACGACTTCGTAATTCGGGACGTCCGTCACGTAGATGCGGACTTTCCCGGATTCCAGCGCGGCCTTCAGGTCCGCATTGACCACCAGGCCGTCACGGGCGAAGTTCAGCACCGCCACGCCGTCCTTCATCTTATCGAAAGCGTCGGCGCAGAGGGTCCCGCGGGTCGCGTCATTCTCCGGCACATGGATGGTGACGTAGTCGGACGCGGCATAGAGGTCGTCCAGGCTGTTCGTCACATGGATCTTCCGGCTCAGCATCAGCGCGTGGGTGACGGAAAGGTACGGGTCATAGCCGATGACGGTCATGCCCAGGTTCTCCGCGGCGTTCGCGACGAGGACGCCGATGGCGCCGAGGCCGATGACGCCCAGGGTCTTCCCCTTGATCTCCGTGCCGGCAAACTTTGCTTTCGCCTTCTCCATGGACTTGTTGATGGCGGTATCGTCCTTATTCGCGTCGACCCAGCCCATGCCGCCTTTCGCGTCGCGGGCAGCCAGGAACAGGCCGAGGAGCACCAGCTCCTTCACGCCGTTCGCGTTCGCGCCGGGGGTATTGAAGACGACGACACCCGCTTCCGTGCAGCGGTCGATCGGGATGTTGTTGACGCCGGCGCCGGCGCGGGCAATACATTCGACGCCCGCCGGGATCACCGTATCATTCAGCTTGAAGCTCCGGACGAGGACCGCTTCCGCGTCCTCCAGGTTCTCGACTTTCGTATAGCCGGCGGGAAGCCTGTCCAGGCCCGCCTGCGCGATGGGGTTCAGGGTTACGTACTTCATTATGCGTTCTCCTTCTCAAACTTGTCCATGAACGCGACCAGGTCGATGACGCCCTGCTTCGGCATCGCGTTGTAGATGGAAGCGCGCATGCCGCCGACGGTGCGGTGGCCTTTCAGGTTCTCGAAACCGGCCTTCTTCGACTCCGCGATGAACTTCGCGTCCAGTTCTTCATTGCCGGTCACGAACGGGACGTTCATAAGGGAACGGGAAGCGGGCTCCACGGTGCCCCGGAAGAGCTTCGACTGGTCCAGGAAATCGTAAAGGATCGCAGCCTTCTCCTCGTTGATCTTCTTCATGGCATCCAGGCCGCCCTGGGCCTTGATCCACTTGAAGACCTTGCCGCAGATGTAAATGCCGTAGCAGGGCGGGGTGTTGTACATGGAACCGTTGTCCGCGTACGTCTTATACATGCACATGGTGGGGGTGCCGGGCAGCACGTCTTCCGTGATCATATCGTCCCGGATGATGCCGATGACGACGCCCGCGGGGCCGATGTTCTTCTGGACGCCGCCGTACACATACGCGTACTTCGTCACGTCCATGGGCTCGGACAGGAAGCAGGAAGATACGTCCGCGATCAGGTTCTTGCCCTTCGTGTTCGGCAGTTCCTTGAACTTGGTGCCGTAAATGGTGTTGTTTTCACAGATATATACATAGTCCGCGTCTTCGGAAACCGGAAGGTCGGAACAGTCGGGGATATAGGAAAACGTCTTATCCGCGGAAGAAGCGATGGCGTTCGCGGTGCCGTACTTCTTCGCTTCCGCGTAAGCCTTCTTCGCCCACTGGCCGGTGATGATGTAGTCCGCAACCCGGTTCTTCATGAAGTTCATGGGCACCATGGCGAACTGGAGAGAAGCGCCGCCCTGCATGAACAGGACCTTGTAATTCTCCGGGATCCCGAGAAGGTCGCGGATATCCGCTTCCGCTTCGTCAATGATCTGCTGGTACATTTTCGACCGGTGGCTCATCTCCATGACGGACATGCCGCAGCCCTTGTAATCCAGCATTTCAGCAGCGGCTTCCTTCAGGACTTCTTCCGGCAGGACAGCGGGGCCTGCGGAGAAATTGTATACTCTTTTCATGATCTGTCTCCTCTCTCTTCTGAACGAAAACCTAGGGGGATACGGGCCGGGACGGGTCAGCCGCCCGGAAGGATTCATTACACGGATACACGTTCCCCTTTTAAGTTTCTTAATACTATACACCCGCGCGCAGCCGGGCGTCAACGGAAAAAAGGACGCGCGCCTTGAGAAATGCGCACGCCAAATTGTTAATTTTTAGTCAAAATGACGAAATCCGCCGCAAGCAGCACCGGAGGGCGCCCGCACGGGACGGAACCGCGGAGAGAGGTGCGGTTTCCTGAGGCGGGAGAGGGCGGCGGGGAGGAGGGAGGCGGAAGCGCGCTTTTTATGCCCGGAAAGCCGGGAATCCGGAAAAATGTGCAGATTTCTCCGGAAAAAGCTGGAAAAATGTGCGAAAAACGGATGAAAAACCGGGAAAAATGTGCTTTATAACCAGTCTATATAAAAACGAAAAGCATGTGATGGGTGGCCATGGCATACCGGATCTGCCGTTCACAGAAAGCGAGACGGTATCCATTTCAGGATATCGTCTCGTTTTCTGAAAGGTCATGACCGGACGCTTTCCAGGCTTTTTTCAATGTCCATCAGGGATGGGAATGGAGCTTCGCCAGCATCACAGGAAGAGGGCGCCGTGTAAATCGGTCAGAGCTCCAGCAACTGTGCTTTTTTCTGATCAAATTCTTCCTGGGTTATGATTCCGTCATCCAACAGGTCCTTTAATTTCCGAATCATTTCGATTCTCTCGTCAAAGGTCATCATCGGACGGTTTTCATCCTGTGTGTTCTCCTCGGAGGGACTGTCTTTCTTCTTATTGAAGACCGAGGAAATGCTCTGGCCCATGGTATTAAAGGCGCCCTTAGCCGCCGAAACACCGCGCTTTGCGATAGACCAGGTGGTTTCTTTTACGCGGTCAAACAGCTGGCTCTTCTGAGGTGTTTCCTCGGATGCCGCAGCGGAACCCTCGGTCTCAATATTTTCGATCACTTCGATATCAGCCGCCAGTTCCTCATCTGTATAATCAAAGCTTGCATCTTCCAATGATTTCTGCAGCCGGTGCGCCATCGGATACATGGAAGCGAAATTGAGCGAGCCCGAAATCACCCCGCCGATAACCGGGATGGCTTTGGAAATACCGTTCGCGACGGTCGTTTTTGTTACTTTAACGCCGATCGCTTTTGCGACCTGTTTCACGATCGGATACCAGAATGTTTTCGTCAATGCCTTTTGCGGGATTTTTTTCAGCGCGGTCTTCGCAATCTGGGCCGTTAACACTCTCACACCCGAGACGGCGCCCGAAGCGCCGAACATAACGCCGCAGTACAGAACCATCTGGTTTCTGACTTTTTCATTATCGATTTCGCCGTTCTTCCAGAAATCCTCCGCACCGTACAGATATGCCAGTTCCTGCGCAAGACGCACGGCCATCGCAAAAAACTGCAGAACATCCGCGGGTATCGTTGCAGCCAGCGCAACGCCTCCCGGCAGGCCTGCCAGAAAAGACGCCACAGACGAAGCGCCTGTCCGTTTGAAGATCAGCTTATTTGCCAGTTTGGCCAGTGTTTCCTGGTCAATCCCCGCAGCAACAGGACCTTCATTGATGATCCTTTCCAGGTCATAGTCTTTTTCCGGGAATATGCTGCTCAGGAAACGACTCCTGTTCACCTCAATTCCCGGGATCTGCATTGCATGAGCGACAATGGTTTCCAAGGCAAATGTCGACTCTTTCATATCTTCTGAAGACATACGCATTCCCTTTTTTCGGTTTTCCCGATTATAAATACAGCGTGACTGACAATGAAGCAATGGCCGGAACCGGAGCGTATCCGGATTCCCGGTCAATTGCGATAACTGAAAACAGATATAAGCATGTTAGTTATAACACGGTGACTTATCAGGCGTCAATGTGGAAAACGTATCTATGAAAAAGATTAAACAATACGGTGACAGACCCCATATGCACAAGGCCGGCAGAGGCAGGGCCCGAGGGTTTGTGTAAAGAGAGGAGTCATTCTTTGGAAAAACCACTGTCTGTATGGCAATCTGGACGGATTTCTGTTATAAATATGGTATGCCGGAGTCTGTTTCCGGCAGCATATCCCTGCCCGTGTGGGTATTCGTTGGATTGATTATAAAAAAGAATCCGGCAGGATTTCGGGAACAAGGCATTAATATACAGTCCGGGAGGAAACCATGGTCCACACAGTTGAAATCGTCAGCCTCTCCAGCGGCATCATCGGGGAAACCCGTGTCGCCCACGAACGGGAAATCGGCATCGAACGGCTCGAAGCGATGGGGCTCCGGGTGAAGTTCGCGCCCCA
>JAGDAW010000145.1 GCA_017959345.1 Lachnospiraceae bacterium
ATCCTCATCATCGTCATGGTGATGGCGGTGGTGTCCATGTTCTTCTTCGTCATCATCATCGTCATGGTGATGGTGGTGATGGTGTTCATGTTCTTCTTCGTCATCATCGTCGTCATGGTGGTGATGATGGTGCTCATGTTCTTCCTCGTCATCATCGTCGTCATGATGATGGTGATGATGGTGTTCATGTTCATCCTCATCATCATGGTCATGGTGATGGTGGTGGTGATGGCCCTCTTCCTCAAAATCCTCTTCCGATAGCGCGGCATGGGCGAGCGCCATCAGTTCCAGCGTCAGGTCCTGGCTCTCTTCCATGGCCGAGAGGATCCTTGCGCCGGGCAGGCGGTCCCAGGGGGTTGTGATGATGGGCGCCTTCGGGTTCTTCGCCCGGAGCAGCGCAACCGCCTCTTCCAGCTTCTCTTCCGTCATGTCCTGCGTCCTGGACAGGATAATGGCGCCGGCGTTCTCGATCTGGTTGTCATAGAATTCGCCGAAATTCTTCATGTAAATGCGGCACTTCTTCGCGTCCGCGACGGTCGCGGCGCTGTTCAGTTCCAGGTCGCATTCCTCCGAGACGTGCTTCACCGCGCCCATGACGTCCGAGAGCTTCCCGACGCCCGAAGGCTCGATGATGACGCGGTCCGGATGGTACGTCGCGATGACTTCCCGCAGCGCTTTGCCGAAATCCCCGACCAGCGTGCAGCAGATGCAGCCCTGGCTCATCTCCGTGATCTGTACGCCGGCGTCTTTCAGGAAACCGCCGTCGATCCCGATTTCGCCGAATTCATTTTCAATCAGGACGACCTGTTCCCCCTTCAGCGCTTCCTGAAGGAGCTTCCGGATCAGCGTGGTCTTGCCCGCGCCGAGGAACCCGGAAATCACATCCACTTTCGTCTTCATCTCTTTCTCTTCCTCCGAATAACCGTAAAAATGCGTTCCGGCCGTCTTCCTTACTTCCCGTACTTCTGGCAGTAACTCATGATGGCCGCGACGGTCTTCGCGTCCGTCAGCTTCCCTTCGAAAGCCATCTGCTTCAGCGTCTCCACGTCGAACGCCTCAAGGTCCAGGAACTCGTCCTCGTCCAGATGCTGTTTCGAGGGCTTCAGGTCCCGGGCCACGTAAATGTCGATCTGCTCGTCGCAGTAGGCGATGGCCGTCACCAGGTGGACCAGGAACTCCAGATGGTCGCAGCGGTAGCCGGTCTCCTCCTCCAGTTCCCTGGACGCGCAGTCATAGGAAGGCTCGTCGGGGGTGTCCTTCTTCCCGGCGGGAATCTCAAGCGAAACCCCGTCGATCGAGTTCCGGTACTGGTGCACCATCAGGATCTTCCCGTCGTCGGTGACCGGGACGATCGCCGCGGCGCCGTTATGCTTCAGGAAATCCCACTTCGCCTCATGCCCCGTCGGGGAGACGACGGTGTCCTCGTAAAGGTCGAAAATGTGGCATTTTTTAACAAGTTTCCGGTCTGTCCTCTTCAGATATTCCATAGCCGTTTCCGCGCTCCGTCCCTTCAAAAGGGCCGGGACAGGCGCATCCTCCTTCCCGCTCCGGCGCCCTGCCGGCTGCTTATTCCTGCCCTGTGCGGCGCCTTAAAAGCGCCCGCGCACAGCACCATTTGAATACCGGGCCACCGGCAAAAACCGATTCCCATCCGTGAAGAAAGCCCATGGGCAAATCCATGCCCACAGGCTTCTTGTTGTTACTTCGCGTAATCCGTCACGCGCGATTCCCGGATCACACTGATACGGATCTGGCCCGGGTACTGCATCTCGTCTTCAATCTGTTTCGAGATGTTCCTGGCCATGAGCACCATATCCGCGTCGGAAACCTTCTCCGGAATTACCATAACCCGAACTTCACGGCCCGCCTGGACCGCATAGGACTTTTCAACACCTGCATAAGAATTTGTGATCGTTTCAAGTTGTTTCAGACGATTGATATAAGTCTCGATCGTTTCCCTTCTCGCACCCGGACGGGCCGCCGAAATGGTGTCCGCCGCCTGTACGAGGCAGGCGATCATGGAGGTGGGTTCCACATCACCGTGATGGGACTCAACCGCGTTGATCACGACCGGAGATTCCTTGTATTTCTTACAGAGCTCAGCACCGAGCTGAACATGTGAGCCTTCCATTTCGTGATCCACTGCCTTGCCGATATCATGCAGCAGACCTGCACGCTTCGCCATTCGGACGTCCAGCTTCAGTTCCGAAGCCATCAGTCCCGTCAGATGGGCAACTTCTACGGAATGTCTTAACGCGTTCTGCCCGTAGCTCGTCCGGTAATACATACGGCCCAGGAGCTTTACAAGCTCCGGGTGGATGCCGTGGATCCCGACTTCCAGGAGGGCTTTCTCGCCTTCTTCCTTGGTCTTCTGTTCAACTTCTTTCCTGGCCTTCTCGACCATCTCCTCAATGCGCGCGGGATGGATCCTGCCGTCATTGATCAGCTTTTCAAGCGCGATCCGCGCGATCTCCCTGCGTACCGGGTCAAACGCGGACAGCACGACGGCGTCCGGCGTATCATCGATAATCAGCTCAACCCCGGTAGCGGTTTCAAGCGTGCGGATATTCCTGCCCTCACGGCCGATGATTCGTCCTTTCATCTCGTCCGAGGGAATCTGCACAACGGTGATTGTGCTCTCCGCCACGTGGTCGGCCGCACAGCGCTGGATGGCTGTGACGAGCACCTCACGGGCCTTCTGGTTCGCTTCCTCTTTCGCCTGGAGTTCCGCTTCGCGGACGATCCTGGCAGAGTCTTTCTTCACATCTTCTTCAAGGGATTTCAGCAGGTATTCTTTTGCCTGTTCGGAGGTAAAACCGGAAATGCGTTCCAGCTCCCGGGTAATTTCCTTGCGTTTCTCTTCCGCATCCGCAAGCTTCTTCTGGACATTGTCCTCCCTGGCGGACAGGCTCTGCTCTCTTCTTTCGAACGCCTCTGCCTTCCTGTCAAGGGCTTCCTCTTTGTTCTGAACGCGTTTCTCGTTCTTGGAAACCTCGTTCCTCCGTTCCCGGATCTCCCGTTCCAGTTCGTTTTTGGAACGCAAAGACTCTTCCTTGACTTCCAGGAGCGCTTCCCGCTTCTTCGCTTCGGCCGCCTTCAATGCGTCATCGATAATCTCACGGGCCTTCTGTTCCGCCGTCCCGACCGTCGCCTCGAAGACTTTCTTCTGCTGGGTGACGCCGTATCGGTACATCAGGAAACCGGTGGCCGCGATGAGGACTGCCGCGATGCAGATCACAATAATCGTTACAGGATCCACAGGAGTACCTCCTTATTCTATTTTCAATGGTACAAGACCACCGTTTATCTTAGCACAGAAAAATGGGTCTGTCAAGTTCTGTTTCAAAATCGCGTGACAGAACAGGCCTTGCGCCCAAAACGGGCACATTCTGACGTCCCGCACGGGTCCTGCCGTGGTTCCGTACGCGAAAAACAGCCGTTAAGCGTCCCCCGTTACAGGTTCAGGCGGACTTCCCGGCCCGCGGGCGCGTACGGGATCAGCCGGACCCCTGCCCGGGCGAGCATCCGTTTCGAAGCCTGGACGCCCGGCGTGTCCGCGTATTTGTCGTCCGCGTAGATCACGGCCGTGATGCCGGACTGGATAATCGCCTTCGCGCATTCATAGCACGGGAACAGGGTCACGTAGATCTTCGACCCCTCCAGCGAACCGCCGCGGAAATTCAGGATGGCGTTCAGCTCGCTGTGCGTCGTATAGAAATATTTGTTGTCGGCGCCTTCCCGGGCCCACGTGAACTCGGAATCCGGGATACCGTTCGGGAACCCGTTATAGCCGACGGAAAGGATCCGGTTCGTGGGGCTGACGATGCAGGCCCCGACCTGGGTGTTCGGGTCTTTCGAGCGCATGGCGGAAAGCTGGGCGATCCCCATGAAATACGAATCCCAGGAAATGTAGTCCGTCCGTTCGAACATTTCAGACTTCCTCCATCATGCGGACGCGTCTCGCATGGCGCTCGACGCCCGAGAACGGCGTTTCAAGGAACGTCTCCAGGATCTTCAGGGCCAGGCCGACGCCGAGTACGCGCTCGCCCATGCAGAGGACGTTCGCGTCGTTGTGCAGGCGCGTCTCCTGCGCGGTAAAGCAGTCGCAGCAGAGCGCCGCGCGGATGCCGTGCACACGGTTCGCCGTCATGGACATCCCGACGCCCGTCCCGCACATCAGGACGCCCTTCGTGCATTCGCCGGAGATGACCGCGTCCGTCAGCTTGCGGGCATAGACCGGGTAATCCACCGGGGCGTCCGAATCCGTCCCGAGGTCCCTGTAGGGAATGCCCTTCTGTTCCAGATATTTAATCACTTCGCATTTCAGGGCGTATCCCGCCCCGTCCGATGCCACCGCTATCATTTTACAGTCCTCTCTTTCAGTATGAACAGGGTTTTCCCCTTCCGGTGCCGGTACCCGGACGAAACGCCCGCCGGCCGCTTTCAGAAGCCGGTTCATGACGGCTTCGCCCCACGCCGTATCCGAAAAGTCCTCCGAATAGATCTCCTCTACCCCTTCTTCGTCGAAGCGGCGGAGCGCCGCGAACAGCCGGTGCGCCAGCGTCTCCGGGTGCGCCCGGGTCCCGCAGGAAAGCACGGTACCTTTGGAAAAACAGGCCAGGTGCTCGTCCACCGTCAGGATCCCGGTGTGTTCGCCCTGGAGCTGCCGGAGCCGGTCCAGGACGGCCGCCTCATCCCCGGAAAGGATGGTGAGCGGCGCCGCCGGCGCGTAGTGCCGGTATTTCATGCCCGGCGCCTTCGGGACGGCGATCTCCGCCGCGTGTTTCTTCAGGTTCTCATTCGAAACGGCCGGATCGACGGACACGGGCCCGACCACCCGTTCCAGGGCTTCCCGCGGGATCCCGCCCGGCCGGAGCAACACCGGCTTCTCCCCGGTCAGGTCCACGATCGTGGATTCCACGCCGATCGGAACGTCCCCGCCGTCTATGATGCAGGCGATCCGCCCGTCCATGTCCCCGATCACATGGGCCGCCTTCGTCGTGCTCGGCCGTCCGGAAAGGTTCGCGGACGGCGCCGCGACCGGGACGGGGCAGGCTCTGAGCAGCGCCCGTGCCACGGGATGCGAAGGCATCCGCACCGCGACGGTCGGAAGCCCGCCGGTCACCGTATCCGGCACGCAGTCCGCCTTCTCCAGCACCATGGTCAGCGGCCCCGGCCAGAACGCCTTCGCGAGGCGGAAAGCCGTGTCCGGGAGAAATCGTGTCACCTGGTAAAGCTGCGCTTCCGAATAAATGTGCAGGATCAGCGGGTTGTCGGACGGCCGGCCTTTCGCCGCGTAGATCTTCCGCGAAGCATCCGGGTCCAGGCCGTTCCCGCCGAGCCCGTAGACCGTCTCCGTGGGAAAGGCGACCAGTTCGCCCGAAAGGATCAGGCCGACCGCTTCGTCTATGACCGCGGCTTCATTTTCCGCGGTGATTTTCAGGATCCGTGTCTCCACTTCCGCATTCTCCCGTCATTTCCGTACGCCGTACCCCGGGACCCGGTCCGTCCTTTTAACGGGTAGGCCGGGACAATCCATGCCCCGTACGGCAAAGGCCATCCGGATGTCCGCCGCCCATGCATGCGGAAATAAGCCTCCCACCCGGATGCTGTCACGTTATTTTACTATTATATCTTAAATGTTTCAAGAGGTATTCGAAAAAACAGCGGATGCAGGAAAAGCCGCCTCATCCCGGGACCCGCACATATCCCTCCAGCGCCTGCTTCGTGACCACGCCCTTGATCTCCAGCCGGAGCAGCACCTCCGTCAGCACCGTCAGCGGGAACGCGCTTTTTTCCAGCAGCGTCTCCATGTCTGCGGGCGTCTGCCCGACCAGGTCCGCCACGGCTTTCTCTTCTTTCGTAAGTGATACCGCGCGTTTCTTCACGGTATCCTGCCCGACGCGGATCCCGAGGAACTGGAACACGTCCTCCGGTGCGGTCAGGACCTGCGCCCCGTTCTTCAGCAGGCTGTTGCAGCCGTCCGAAAGGCGGTCCCCGACGCGGCCCGGCAGCGCGAAGACTTCCTTCCCCTGCTCGAGCGCGTAGCCGACGGTGATCGACGTCCCGGAATGCATGGCGGCCTCCAGGACGATGACCGCGTCCGAAAGCGCGCTGATCAGGCGGTTCCTGAACGGGAAATCGTATTTTTTTCCGGCATAGCCCGGCGGTTTGTCCGTGAGGATGCCGCCGGACGCGGGAAGCCTGTGGTAGAGGTCAATGTTCTCCCGCGGATAGCACAGGTCCGCGCCGCCCGCCAGGACCGCGAAGGAGGTGCCGCCGGACGACAGCGCGCCGCGCATGGCGTACCCGTCAATCCCGACCGCCATGCCCGAGATGACGGGGATGCCCTGTTTCCCGAACGCCTGGCCGAAGAACAGCGCCATGTCCCGGCCGTAGGACGTGCAGTTCCTCGCGCCGATCACGGCGACGGCCGGGGACGCGGCCGGAGGGACTTCCCCTTTGACGAAGATGCCCGGCGGCGGGTCGGAAAGCACGCGGAAACGCTCCGGGTACGCCGGGTCCCCGTCCGGGATATAGCGGATCCCCTTCCGTTCGCAGTCTTCCATCAGGGCTTCGAGCTTCGCGGGATCCCGGAACGCGGTCATCATGGCAATCTCATGAAAACGGAGCGGCACGCCGAGCCCGTAAAGGTCCTGTTCGGGGCATCGGAACAGCGCTTCCGGCCCGCCGGCCGCCTGGAGGAGGCGCGCAAGCCTTCCCGGACAGCCCGAGAAGCAGGTGAGCTGGCTGACGTAAAATGAATACAGGACGGCGTTCATGACGGGCCTCCCCAGAATTTCCGGTCAAGGGCCCGGTAATGGACCGCCTCCGCGAGATGGGCTGCCGAGATGCGTTCTTCGCCCGCGAGGTCCGCGATCGTGCGGGCGCATTTCAGGATCCGGTCATGGGCCCTTGCGGACAGGTCCATCCGGTCGAAGACTTCCGAGAGCAGGTCCTGCTCCGTCTTCCCGAGCGTACAGTACCTGCGGATATCCCGGCCGGACAGCTGCGAATTGAAAAGGATCTCATGCCCTTTGTACCGCTCTTTCTGGATCTCCCAGCCGCGGATGACCTTTTCCCGCATCGACGCCGAGGATTCCCCTGGGACCCGGTCCTCCAGCGAGGAAAATGTGACGCGCGGCACTTCGGCCAGGATGTCGATCCGGTCGAGGAGCGGTTTGGAAATCCTGGACAGGTAGCGCCGCACTTCCTGCTCCGAACAGCGGCACCGGTTCCGGTCCGGGTAATAGCCGCAGCGGCAGGGATCCATGGCGCAGACCAGCATGACGCGGGTGGGGAACACATAGGTGCCGTTCACCCGGGAGATTACGACCCTCCGGTCCTCCAGCGGCTGCCGCATGACTTCCAGCGTCGATTTCTGGAACTCCGGCAGCTCGTCCAGGAACAGCACCCCGTTGTGGGCCAGGCTCATTTCCCCGGGGCGCGGCACGGTCCCGCCGCCGACAAGCCCGTTCGAGGAAACCGTGTGGTGGGGCGCCCGGAACGGCCGGACCCGGACCAGGCCCTCCGCCGGATCTAATGTCCCCGCGACACTGTGGATTTTTGAGCACTGGATCCGCTCCTCTTCGGTCAGTGGCGGGAGGATCGTGGGGATCCGCCGCGCGGTCAGCGTCTTCCCGGATCCCGGCGGCCCGACCATGAGGAGCCCGTGCATCCCCGCGGCCGCGACGAGTGCCGAGCGTTTGACGCTCTCCTGCCCCAGGAATTCGGCGAAATCCGGCTGCCCCGCTGCGGATGTGTCCGCGGCGGGC
>JAGDAW010000146.1 GCA_017959345.1 Lachnospiraceae bacterium
CAGACGATTGACCGGTATTTTGACGCGAAGAAGCGGATCACGCTGTTCCAGACCCCGGGGGACTGGTACTATGTGGGGCGCCAGGTGCCGGGGATACCGACAGCCGCCCACACCGTGCTGATCGACCGGGAGAAGGTCCGCCGTGCGGCGCTTTCGATCCCGGGGGACCATAATTCCTACAATGCCGCGTTTGCGGTGCGGATCGCGGCGGACCATTACGGGATCTGCGAAGACGCCGCGTACGACGCGCTGCGTTCGTTCGAAGGGCTCCCGCACCGCCTCCGGTATATCGGGACGAAGCAGGGCATCCGGTTCTACGATGACTCCATTTCCACGATCCCGGGCGCCACGATCGAGGCGCTGAAGGCCGTGCCGGGCGCGAAGACCGTCCTGATCGGGGGGATGGACCGGGGGATCTCGTACGAACTGCTCGAGTCCTTCATTCCGGCGCACCCGGAATTCCGTTACATCCTGATGTACGAAACCGGGAAGCGGATCGCGGCTTCCCTGCCGGCGCTCCCGTACGTATACGCGGTGGGGGACCTGGAAGAAGCGGTGCAAAAAGCGTTCGAAGTGACGCCCGCGGGCACCGCCTGCGTCCTGTCGCCGGCCGCCGCGTCCTACGGGTATTTCAGGAACTTTGAGGAACGCGGGGACGTGTTTAAGGAACTGGTTTTCCGGTAAAGGCCGCACCCGGAACGGTCATTTCCTGTTTACTTCCCGGTTTTTTTGTGGTATCATTTACAAGATAGGCCTGCCGGCGGGCCGGACGTATCCGGAGGAATGCCGGGAGACGGGAGGCAGCCATGCGTGAGACATCAGAACACCGGGGATCCGCCATGGCGTCCGTCCTGCGGGCGCTTTCCCTGATCGCGCAGATCGGGCTGTCGGTGCTTTGCCCCATCCTGCTCCTGATCCTGCTCGGGGTCTGGCTGGACGGGAAGTTCGGGAACGGCCACCACTGGTTCCTGTTCGCGGGCATCCTCATCGGCATCTACTCGGCCTATCGCGGCACCTGGCTCCTGATCCGGAAGAATTTCCTGAAGGAAGACGGACAGGGGAAGGACGCGGGAGAGACGGGACCCGGTGACGGGAACGGATGAGGCGCATACATTGGCAGACGGTCTTTTTCAAAACCTGGTAAAGAATGCTTCGGAGCGGGAAGGCTCCGTCCTGACGCCCTTCAATGTGCGGGTCACGGCGGCGGCGGTCTCCGCGGTCGCGGCGCTCGTGTCGGTCTTCTTCGGGGACGGGCTCCATATGTTCCTGGGCCTGCTGCTCGGCTGCGGCATCGCGGAACTCCTGTTCCTGCAGAACGAGCGGAGCATTGAGCAGCAGCTGGACAACCCGGAGAAAGCGGGGATGATCGCCCGCCGGGATTACCTGGTCCGGCTTGTGGTCCGGATCGCTGCGGTGGTCGTGGGCTGGCTGAACCCGTTTACGAACATCATCGGCGTCATCATCGGGCTCCTGAGCATCACGATCGCCATCTATATCCTGACGTTTGTCTCCGCGTGGCAGCTGAAGAAGGAAGAGCAGGCCGCGGCGGCGCGGGCCGGGGATGCCGGGACCGCGCGTCCGGGGGAGGTGCCCGGGCAGGGGACCGTCCCACCGGCCGGACATCCGGGCAGCAGGACCGGGAAGCTCTTCCGCAGGAACGAGCCCCGGGCTCGGATCCTGAAGCGCGGCGGGCGCGGGGCGGAAGGAACGGAATGTCCGGGGACCGCGGAAGCAGGCACACCGGGTACACCGGAACGGTGACGGCGGCAGAATGAATACTGAAATACACGCCCCGGCGGATGAATCCGCCGGCAGCGGAAAGGATATCCTGGAATGAACATCCCGGAGGTCAGCGTCGGTTTTTACATCGGCAGCTTCCCCATTACGAATACCATGATCTGGACCTGGGTCATCCTGGGCCTGCTTTCCGTCCTGTTCATCTGGCTCGGCAGCGGGCTGAAGGTCCGGAACATCGGGAAGAAGCAGGTGGTCGCGGAGTGGATCTACAGCGCCGTCGGCAATATGGTGCGGGACACCATGGGGCCGGATCACGCGTTTTTCATCCCGTACATCCTGGCCCTGTTCTCGTTCCTGATGGTCAGCAACATCAGCGGCTTCTGGGGGCTCGGCATCGTCCGGCCGCCCACGGCGGACCTCGCGACGCCGCTCGCCATGGCCATCATGACGTTCATCCTGACCCAGTGGAACCACATCCGGGTCAATGGGATCGGCACCTACCTGAGGAGCTTCCTCGAGCCGTTCCCCATCATGCTCCCCATGAACATTGTCAGTGAGATCGCGAACCCTGTGTCGCTCACGTTCCGTATGTTCGGGAACCTGCTGGGCGGCCTCATCATCACCACGATGATCTACGGGCTCCTCGTGGGGGCGAACACCATGCCGGTGTGGATCGCCGTCGGGTCGGTCGTCCTGTGCGTGGTGCTGGTCGGGCGGTATTTTACGAGGCTGAAGGGGCTTCCGAAGAACAAGAAGGCCGGGCTCATCCTGCTCGCCGCGCTCCTGTTCCTGCCCCTTGCCGTTACGTCCTTCGTCCATTTCTACTTTGACCTGTTCGCGGGGATCCTGCAGGCGTACATTTTCTGCCTGCTGTCCATGATCTTCATCTCCGCGTAACACGCGGGCCCATAAGCCTGCCGGAACGTTTGCATGAAACCGGTTTCTCCGCCGGAACGCTTCCCCGGGAAGCGCCGGCGCCATCATATCATTAAAGGAGTCACACTTATGGAAGGTATTACCGGACAGGAATTTATTTATGCCTGCAGCGCCATCGGCGCAGGACTTGCGGTCGGGCTTGCGGCCATCGGCCCCGGCATCGGCGAAGGCTTCGCCGCGGGTAAGGGCGTGGAAGCGGTCTCCAGACAGCCGGAAGCCAGGAGCTCCATCATCACGACCATGCTGATGGGCCAGGGCGTTTCCGAGACCACCGGTATCTACGGCCTGGTCATTGCCCTGCTTCTGCTGTTTGCCCATCCCTTCGGATGATCCCTGAAAGAACGGTACGCGTATGAGCTGGTTAGTCAAATTGGATGCGGACCTGATCCGTCAGGTCATCATCCAGGCTGCGACTTTCCTGGCGTTCTTCATGGTGGTCAAGGTCTTCTTCGCGGATAAGATCAGGAAGATGCTTTCCGACAGGCAGGAAGCCGTCGAGAAAGAGATCACTGAGGCGGAAGCGTCGAATACCCGCGCGAAGGCCCTGGAAGAAGAGTATGAGGCCTGCATGAAGGGTGCGCTGGACGAGAAAGCGGCCATCCTGAAAAACGCGTCGGAAGACGGCGTCAGAACGAAAGCGCAGATCATCGCGGATGCCCATCTGGAGGCCTCCGTGCTGCTTGGCGACGCCCGGAAAGAGATCAGCCGGGAGAAGGCGCAGGCAGAGCGGGCGCTGAAGGACCAGGTCGTGGACCTGGCCATTTCCGCCGCGCAGAGCGTCTCCGGGCAGACCCTTACGGATGAGGACCAGCGGAGACTGATCGAGGAATCCATCCGGCTGATCCGGGAGGCCTGATCCATGAGCACGGTTGCGAACCGCTACGGGAAAGCCCTGATGGAGGCGGCGGAAGAGGCCGGCTGTGTCCCGGAAGTCCGCCGTTCATTCGGCGCGCTCGCGGAAGCCCTGAAGGAACACGCGGATTTCCGCGCGCTGATCACCAAAGACCTGATCCCGGAAGAGGAGAAGGAGAAGCTCCTGTTCTCCGTCTTCGAGCCGGAGGACGGTTCCCTGATGGGCGGGTTCCTCCGCACCCTCGCGGACCATCGCAGGCTGTCCTGCCTTCCGGAGATCCACGAGGCGTTCCTGCGCTGCCATACGGAATACCTGAAGGCGCAGGGCATCCTGGAAGCGGAAGCGGTCACCGCCGTCCCGCTCACGGACGCGGAGACCGAAGCGCTGACGGAGGCGCTTTCCCGGAAACACGGCATGAAGATCCTGCTGACGAAGCGGGTGGACCCCGCCATCCTGGGGGGCATCGTGGTCTTCGTGGGTTCCGAGGTACAGGACTGCAGCGTGAAGACCCGCTACGAGAGCCTGAAGAGGCACCTGAAATCGATCCAATTATAACAGAGGGGCGCATTCAAGATGAACTTAAGACCCGATGAAATCAACAGGCTCCTGAAGGAACAGATCAGGAACTACGGCACACGGTTTGAGACCGCGGAATTCGGCACCGTGGTGCAGGTGGGCGACGGCATTGCCCGCCTGAACGGGCTGGACCACGCCATGGTCGGCGAACTCCTGGAGTTTGAGAACGGCGTGCTCGGCATGGTGCAGAACCTGGAAGAGAACAATGTGGGCTGCGTGCTCCTGGGAGACGATTCCGGGATCCGCGAAGGGGATAAGGCCCGCTGTACCGGGCGGATCACCTCCGTGCCCGCGGGATATGACATGATCGGCCGTGTGGTGAACGCCCTCGGCCAGCCCATAGACGGCAAGGGCCAGATCACGGCGGACGAATACCGGCCGGTCGAGCAGAAGGCCCACGGCGTCATCGAACGGAAATCCGTGGACACCCCGCTGCAGACCGGGTATAAGGCCGTCGACAGCCTGATCCCCATCGGGCGCGGGCAGCGTGAGCTGATCATCGGCGACCGGCAGACCGGGAAGACGGCGCTTGCCATCGACGCGATCATCAACCAGAAGGGCGAAGGCGTCATCTGCATCTACGTGGCCATCGGCCAGAAGGCGTCCACGGTGGCGCAGCTTGTGCAGCGGCTCGCAGAGACCGGCGCCATGGATTACTCCATCATCGTCGCCGCCACGGCTTCCGAGAAGGCGCCGCTCCAGTACCTGGCGCCGTATTCCGGCGTCGCCATTGCCGAATACTTCATGGATCAGGGGAAGGACGTCCTGATCGTTTACGATGACCTGTCCAAGCACGCGGTGGCCTACCGTTCCATGGCCCTGCTCCTGAAGCGGGCGCCTGGCCGTGAAGCCTACCCCGGCGACGTGTTCTACCTGCACTCCCGGCTGCTCGAAAGGGCCGCGAAGCTTGAAAAGGGCGGCAGCATTACGGCACTGCCCATTATAGAGACCCAGGCGGGGGATATTTCCGCCTACATTCCCACCAACGTCATTTCCATCACGGACGGGCAGATCTTCCTGGAGACCGAGCTTTTTAATGAGGGCGTCCGGCCCGCGGTGAACCCCGGCATCTCCGTGAGCCGCGTCGGCGGTTCGGCGCAGATCAAGTCCATGAAGAAGATCGCGGGGCCGCTCCGGATCGAGTACGCCCAGTACAGGGAGCTGGCTTCCTTCGCCCAGTTCGGGGCGGACCTGGATAAGGAGACGAAGGCGCAGCTCGACAAGGGCGAACGCATTGTGGAGATCCTGAAGCAGGAACAGTACCGGCCCATGAAGGTGGAGGAACAGGTGCTGATCATCTTCGCCGTGTCGGCGAACCTCTGCAACGACATCCCGGTCTCCGCGATGCGGCAGTTCGAGAAGGAACTGCTCGACTACGCCCGGTATCACGCGCCGGAGCTTCTCAGCGAACTGAAGACCACGAAGAATTTCGATGATGATCTGAAGGAACGGGTCAGTGCCATGGTCCGCGAATTCAGAAGCACGTTCAGGACCGGGCAGGAGACCGCGTAACGCCTCCTGAAGGACATCCGGCACCGGAGGTAAGATATGCCGAATTCCATGCGCGACATCAAACGGCGCATCAAAAGCGTTTCATCCACGAGGCAGATCACCCACGCCATGGAACTTGTGGCGGGGGCGAAGATGCGCGGCGCGCGGCAGCTGTCGGAAGCCCGGCAGGCTTACACGGACTACATGATCGATACCCTGCACATGATGGCGAAAGCCCTGCAGAAAGAAGAGCCGAACGTGTACCTCCGGACGAACGGGTGCGCGAAGGACCTGTACATTGTCCTGACCAGCGACAAGGGACTGGCGGGGGGCTTTAATTCCGGCCTCCTCAAGTTCGCCGCGGAGACCCTGGCGAAGAGCCCGGAACACGCGGTGATCGTCTGCGGGGTGAAAGGTCTGGACTTTTTCCGGCGCACCGGCACCGAGATCCTGGACGCCTTCACGGGTTCCAGCGACACGGCGTCCATGTCCAGGGCATCCGTGATCGGGAAACGGGCCATGGACCTGTTCCTGGAGCGGAAAGCCGGCCGCGTCGGCATCATTTACAACCAGTTTGTATCCGCCATTTCACAGAAACCCACGCTGGTGCACCTGCTCCCCCTCTCGAACGACGAGCTCGCTTCCGCGGAAGACGAGATCAGCCTGATCGGGCGGGAAGAGGGGCAGAAGCCCGTCGATTACGAGCGGACGGATTTCTTCGACGGCATCGACCCGAGTTACATGATCTTCGAGCCGGGGGCGTCTTACATCGCGGAGAAGCTGATCCCCTCCTATGTGGAGAACGCCGTGTACGGCGCGCTGCTGGAGAGCGCCGCGGGGGAGCTTGCGGCAAGAAGGCTCGCGATGGAGAACGCCACGGATAACGCGAACGAGATCATCGACGCTCTGGAGCTCGCCTACAACCGGGCCCGGCAGGGGGCCATTACCCAGGAGATCACGGAGATTGTGAGCGGGGCGGAAGCGATCAAATGATCCCGGCATGACAGGAGGCCTCATTTGGCAGGAGAGAAGATTTCATTAAAGGTGATCACGCCGACCCGGGTGCTGTACGACGGGGAATCCACCGGGTTCATCGTCAGGACCTCCGGGGAAGTGGGGCAGTTCATGATCCTGCCGAACCACGCGCCGATCACCGCGGATATAGGACTCGGTACCGTCCTGATCCGGAACGGGGAAGAGACCCGGACCGCGACCGTCATGGGCGGGTACACCGTGGTGGCGCGGAACAAAGCCGTCATCATGGCGCAGGCCGCCGAGTGGCCGGAGGAGATCGACCGGGACCGGGCCGCCCAGGCGAAGGCCCGGGCGGAAGAGCGTCTACGGGAAGAAAATGTGGATTACAGACGGGCGGAGAACGCGCTGAAACGCGCCCTGATCCGGCTGAATCTGTCGGACAGTGTGAAATAATGGAGGACGTCAGGATATGAGTCATACCGGTAGAATCGTCCAGGTGATCGGACCCGTTGTGGATGTCCGGTTTGAGGAAGGGCAGCTCCCGAAGCTGAACGATGCCATAGAGATCATGAACGGGGACAGGAAGCTCATCGTGGAAGCGGCCCTGCAGATGGGGGACAATATCGTCCGCTGCATCGCCATGGACTCCACGGACGGCCTGGTGCGCGGACAGGAAGCCGTGAACACCGGCGCGCCCATCACGGTCCCGGTGGGGCCCGTGACCCTCGGCCGCATGGTCAATGTGCTCGGCGAACCCATTGACAACCTTCCCATGGACACCGCGGATGTGCCGATGGCCTCCATCCACCAGCCGGCGCCCGCTTTCTCCGAGCAGAAGACGGAACCCGAGATCTTCGAGACCGGCATTAAGGTCGTGGACCTGATCTGCCCCTATACGAAGGGCGGAAAGATCGGGCTTTTCGGCGGCGCCGGGGTCGGGAAGACCGTGCTGATCCAGGAACTGATCAGCAATATCGCCACGGAGCACGGCGGCATTTCCGTATTCGCCGGGGTCGGCGAGCGGACCCGTGAGGGGAATGACCTCTACTATGAGATGAAGGAATCCGGGGTACTGGAGAAGACGGCCCTGGTGTTCGGGCAGATGAACGAGCCCCCGGGGGCCAGGATGCGGGTCGGCCTGACCGGCCTCACCATGGCGGAGTATTTCCGCGACCGGGAGGGACAGGACGTCCTGCTCTTTATCGACAACATTTTCCGCTTTACCCAGGCGGGCTCGGAAGTGTCCGCACTGCTTGGGCGTATGCCTTCCGCCGTGGGTTACCAGCCGACGCTGGCCACGTAGATGGGCGCCCTGCAGGAGCGCATCACCTCCACCCAGACCGGTTCCATCACGTCCGTCCAGGCCGTTTACGTGCCCGCGGACGACCTGACGGACCCGGCGCCCGCCACGACGTTCGCCCATCTGGACGCGACGACGGTGCTGTCCCGCTCCATCGTGGAGAAGGGCATTTACCCCGCCGTGGACCCGCTGGATTCCACCAGCCGCATCCTGGACCCGAACGTGGTCGGGAAGAACCATTACGAGACCGCCCGTGAGGTGCAGGAGATCCTCCAGCGCTATAAGGAGCTGCAGGACATCATCGCCATCCTCGGCATGGATGAGCTGTCGGAAGAACAGAAGCTGACGGTGTCCCGCGCGCGGAAAGTGGAGCGGTTCCTTTCGCAGCCGTTCCATGTGGCGGAGCAGTTCACGGGCATCCCCGGGGCGTATGTGCCCCTGCAGGAGACCATCCGCGGTTTCCGGGAGATTCTGGAAGGGAAGCATGACGACCTGCCGGAGGGCGCGTTCCTGATGGTCGGGACCATCGAGGAAGCGGTGGAGAAGGCGAAGAAGATGGCCGGGACGTAACAGGTTCATCAGAAAGATAACGGTTTTAGCCGGGAGGGAATCGGTCTCTCCCGGCTTTTTTCATTCATCGGCGTTTCCGGGATTCCGAAGGCCATCAGGGCAATACAAAGAAGAACGGGGCGGAAGGATGACCGCAGGCTATTGTAATCTGCGGCGGCTGCGCCGGTACGGTCCGCA
>JAGDAW010000020.1 GCA_017959345.1 Lachnospiraceae bacterium
CATCCACAGGATCATCTGATTCATTCCATAACTCAACTTCACACGCCGGACCAGAACGATATAAGCGGACTACGACTCCAACGGTACCTTTCGGGTAACCTTCTTTGGCTGCAAGGAGCCTTACCTTAGTGCTTTCTGTAATCATGATCGCCCCTCCAAAAATATAAGACAAGAATCCAGTCTGCAATGATCTCACTGCCGTTCCTTGCTCGCTTACAGTACGGAATCCGTTATTCTTCTTTCCCTTCCCACTGCTCCAGCACCGCCTCAACCTGAGCAATCAGTTTCTCCTTTTCCGGGATTACATAGGTGTAGGTCGAAGCAAAGATGTTGTTGGAAAGACCACCCAGGGCGTACTCCGCACTTACATTGTCCTTGTCGGTGCAAAGAATGATTCCGATCGGTGGGTTATCACCTGGCTCATTTACTTCTGCGGCATAGTAGTTCAGATACATATTCAGCTGACCGACGGCCTCCGGCATCAGTTTCACCGTCTTGAGTTCGATCAGGACATATGCGTGAAGCTCTTTGTTGTAGAAGACCATGTCCACGTAGTAATGCGTATTATTCAGCGTGACGCGCTGCTGCGTTCCTACGAACATGAAGCCTCTGCCAAGTTCCAGCAGGAAGTCTTCGATCTGCCTGACCAGGGCTTTTTCAAGCTGGCTTTCCAGAACGGGCCTGTTCTCCGGAATACCGAGAAACTCAAAGACATACGGGTCTTTCACGATATCTTCCGGATCTGCGAGTTCCTGGCCTTTGGTGGCCAGCTCATACACTTTTTCTTTATTTGCCTTGCCGTCAGATAAGAGCAGTCTTTCAAAGAGGGACGTTGCGATCTGACGTTTCATTTCTCTGACGGACCAGCCGGAGCGCTCACATTCTTTCTCATAGAAGCTGCGGCGATCCCTATCAGAGATAGACATCCGTTCACAACAATGGGTCCATGTCAATTTTCCAGTCAGTGACTGGAATTTTGGATAATCCAGGTAAACTGTCGCATATTATAAACATTAGACAGCGAAAATCCTTTCCCAAGCTCCTTTGTAAGGGCCTTGGACAACTGCCTCATAGTATCTTTACCATATCCGGCACGCGCATTGCTGCATTGCTCGTGTTCGACGATAACACGGCCAATATTCCAATATGCCGATAAAAGTTCGCTGTTGACTTGATGAGCGACATTGCTCCTGGCAGAAATCATAATGTCTCGAATTTCAGAGACCAGATCCTGCGGTATTACCAACTCATTTTCCATAAGGAATCCTTTCATTACTTTTTCCAGTCAGTGATTGGAATTTATGCTTGCTCAGCAGCTCATCGGCCAGTTCAAAAACAGCTGTAGTCCCGCACTGAAAGGCATCACAGATCTTTGCCGGCGTTTCCATGCGGATCCCTTTATTCTTCCCCATGCTGGCCATCCTATTTGTCGTCAGCCCCGCGGCAATTCTCAGACTTTCCTTTTTCACATTTGAATCCAGAAGTGTGTGCCGAAGAGGCATGTCGCGGATGCGTCTCACAGGTATCTCCGTTAGCGTGAAAAGCAAACCTCCCTCAGCAAGGATAAAGTATCATAATTCTTATGATTTAGCAATCTCATCTCTCGCGATATCTGTTTGGGGCCAGTCGTTTGCCGGGATAAGAACCGGCGATGACAAATGAAGAATATTGTGATAATATATCCTTAAGTTTTTGTGCTCAAGGAGCACAAATTTTATTTGTGATTGTTCATAAGTCCGACGAAGTGCTGCATTGTTTACGCTGATGGCGGCTTTAAACTCTGGTATGAGGGAAGATATTACGGATCGGAAGCTGCGGAACAGTCCCGGATTGTCAGTTATCTGGAGATCGTTGTGCAATAAATACGAGATTTTCAGGGAATACCATGCGCTTGATGACGATATTGAGCGCCGTTCTGACCCGGGAAAAACAAACTATGTTTTCATTGACGAGGTACCGCTTTGTGAGAAGTTTGAACTGGCGGTCAACAGCCTGCATGTCTCACGGAAATAGGATCTGAGCGATACCGGTATCCGCTTTGCAAGGCGCGGCAGGCGGAATCTTGATTATGGGCGGATGTATGAGAATATTGTCTGCCTCGGACGGATGCGCCGCGGGTATGAAGTCTGTGCCGGAAAGCTCTATCAGAAGGAAGTGGACTTTATCGCTGTCCGTGGCGGCGAGAAGGTCTATATCCAGGTGAGTGACGATATTTCCCCACGGGAGACCTTCGGGCGTGAGTATGGTCCGCTGTTAAAGATCAAAGACGCCTATCCAAAGATGATCCTGGCGAATACAAGGCATGAGACCTATGACTGCGCGGGAATCAAAATACACAATCTCCCGGATTGGCTGCTGCTCAGTGACAAACCGGGATCAGAGAGGGAACGGGTATGACCGGATGTGATTGGTGCCATCTGTCTGAGGAAGACAGGGAATATCTGTTGTGTGACAGCGGATGCTGGTCTGTTTTCCTTGCGGATGAACAGGATTATATCGGACGCTGTGTCCTGGTCCTGGACCGGCACTGCGGCTCCATGGCAGAACTCACGGATGACGAGTGGCAGGACCTGTTAAACCTGGTCAGGAAACTGGAAATGTGCCTGAAAACCGTTTTCGGTGCGGACCTGTGCAACTGGAGCTGCCTGATGAACAGTTTTTTCAAGGATCCGGAACCGTGTCCGCATCTGCATATCCATGTCAGGCCGAGATACCGGAATCCGGTCGTGATCAACGGGAACACATACGCCGACGATGCCTTCGGGCATCACTACACCCATGATAAGGGCGGGCGGATCCCCGAAGAAGACATGCAGGCTGTTTTTATCCGGATGAAACGCTGGCTGGATTCATAGATTCCCGGCTTTCTGACGCGGAGGGGCCGCCGGTACGGGATGACCGCCGCGCGAAAAAAGCCGGAAGAAGCTGACGCATCACGGGAAAACCGCATATATGCGTTGACATTTCCCGCCCATACTTTATAATAAATATACGCAATCCGGACAGGAGGTCTGAAACCATGCGCATGCACGCGAAGAACGGCGCGGTCCGGCTCGGGGACGCCTTGATGCACTACGTTTCCTTCGGAAGCGGCAGCAGGCCGATGGTCCTCCTGCCCGGCCTCTCCGACGGGCTTATGACGGTGAAGGGGAAAGCCCTGCTGCTCGGCGGGCCCTACCGCCTCTTTTTCGAAAAATACACGGTCTATATGTTCAGCCGGAAGGACCCGCTTCCGGCGGACTGCACCATCCCGGATATGGCGGACGACCAGGCGGAAGCGATGGCGAAGCTGGGGATCGGGAAAGCCTGTATCGCCGGCGTCTCCGAAGGCGGCATGATCGCCCAGGCACTGGCGGTGCGGCACCCCGCGTGCGTGGAGAAGCTGGTGATCGCCGTCTCCGCGCCGTCGGTCAATGAAACCATCCGGCCGAATCTCGAAGCCTGGACCGGTTTTGCGATGGCCGGGGACCATAAGGGGCTGATGATCGATACGGCGGAGAAGAGCTATTCCGCGCGCTATCTGGAGAAATACCGGAAGGCCTACCCGTTCCTCGGCTGGGTCGGGCGGCCGAAGGACTATAACCGCTTCCTGGCCAATGTGCGCGCGATCCTCCGCTTCGACCTCAGGGACGCGCTGGGGCGCATTTCCTGCCCGACGCTGGTCATCGGCGGCGAAGAGGACCGGATCGTGGGGGTGCAGGCCTCCCGTGAGATGCAGGAACGGATCCCCGGGTGCCGCCTGTACATTTACCCGGGGCTGGGACACGCCGCCTACGAAGAGGCGGAGGATTTCAACCGGCGGATTTTCCGGTTTTTCGAAGGGGAACCGGACGAAGGCCCGCAGTCCTGACGCGGGACCCGGCGCGGAACCGGGCGGAAAGGAACAGAGAATGAAGATTCTTGTACTGAACGGGAGCCCCAAGCGGGAAGGCAGCGACACCCTGCACATCACCCGCGCGTTCCTGGAGGGGATGGAGGAAGTGTCGGCGCAGGACGTGCGGATCGTGCATGTGATCGACAGGCACATTGAGTACTGCACGGGGTGTTTTTCCTGCATGCACAACGGGGGGACCTGCGTGCACGACGACGACATGCGGGAGATCCTGGAAGCGATCCTGGAGAGCGACCTGCTGGTCTGGAGCTTCCCGCTCTACAGCTACGGGATGCCCGCGCACCTGAAGGCGCTGCTGGACCGCACATTGCCCCTCTCTTCCATGGCCATGCGGAAGGTCGGTGAGCGCTACGAGCACGTCGGCCAGGCGGATTACAGCCGCCTGCGGTACCTGATGATCTGCGGCTGCGGCTTCCCGAACAGCCGGCAGAATTTTGAACCGGCCGTCGCGCAGTTCCGGCTGTGCTTCCGCGGGGACCGCACCATCATGACCGTCCCCGAAAGCCCCATGTTCAACGCGCCGCAGGCCGCCGTCGTCACGGAGCCGCGGCTCGCGCTCATCCGGAAGGCCGGCCGGCAGTACGCCGAAACCGGCGCCGTCGAGGAGGCGCTGCTTGCGGAGATCGGTTCGCCGATGATCCCCGAAGAAACCTATGCGGCGATTGTAAACGGAGGTGTATAAAAAATGAATCGTGAACTGTTCAGACAGGCGCTGGTCAAATTCTTCGCGGGGCTCGCCGCGGTCATGCTCCTGCTCTTCCTGCCCGCGTGGACGTTCCGCTACCCGCAGGCGTGGCTGCTGATCCTCATCCTGTTCGTCCCGATGTTCATCGCGGGGCTCGTGATGATGCGGAAGAACCCGGAACTGCTGAAGAAGCGGCTGAACGCCCGCGAGACGGAGTCCGAACAGCGTTCGGTCATCCTGTTCTCCGGCCTCATGTTCGTCGGGGCGTTCATCGCGGCGGCGCTGAGCTTCCGCTTTGATTTCCTGATGCTGCCGTGGCCGGTCAGCATCGCCGGGGCGGTCCTGTTCCTGGCTGCCTACGCGCTCTACGCGGAAGTGCTGCGGGAGAACACCTACCTGTCCCGGACGGTCGAGGTGCAGGAGGACCAGAAGGTGATCGATACCGGCCTTTACGGGATCGTGCGCCACCCGATGTATATGGCGACCGTGCTGCTTTTCCTGGCCATGCCGCTGGTCCTGGGGTCGGTGCTCGCGCTCGTCATCATGCTCGCCTACATCCCGATCATCGTAAAACGGATCCTGAATGAGGAGGAAGTGCTTACCGAAGGCCTCCCGGGATACCGCGCGTATAAGGAGAAGGTCCGCTACCGGCTGATCCCGTACATCTGGTGATGCCGGGATCCGGCGCCTTCCGCGCCGGCAGGACGCGTCCGCAGGCGGGCGTTTTCCGCTTTTTATTTTCCGGAAAATGTGTCCCGGATCCGGCGGCCGGTTCGTTATTATGCGCAGAGAGGCCCGGCACAGCCGGAAAAACAGGACGGACCTGCCCCCGGGACGGCGCGGCGGGACGGACCGGCACCGGGGGAATGACGGGACAGTCCCGGACAGGAGGAACCACATGAACAAATTATTGCTGAACGTATTTCTGGCCATCGTACTGGCGCTCGCGACCGTCGCGGGGTGCGCGGTGGATCGGCCCGCCGGCCCTTCCGGACAGGAAGACGGCATCTGGGCGGAAGGGATGAACACGAAGAAGACGTCCTCCGTCCGGAACACGATGACGACCGACACATTTGACGATAAGTATCTGGCGTACCTTGCCGCGCACACCGAAGGCAATTACATGGCGTCCCCGCTCTCCTTCCGCTATGCGCTCGGGCTGCTGCTCACAGGCGCTTCCGGGGAGACGAAGGCCGAACTGCTCCGTGCGCTCGGCGTGGCATCGGAAGAGGAATGGACCGCGTACTGCCTGGATTTCAACGGTTTTGTGGAGTATTTTGCGGACGGCCTCGCCCGGGAGGTTGAAAATTTCCGGGATGAGGTGAAGCGGGGATGGATCCCGGAAGGCTCGAAAGAGCCGTTCCGCGCGCTCCGCGTGGCGAACTCGGTCTGGAAGAATACGGACCTCGTCGGCGAATCCTTCAAGGACGCTTACAGGGAATCGGTCACGAAGAACTACGCGGCGGAATACCGGGCCTTCACGTCCGCGGACGCCGTTGCGCGGATCAATGAGTGGGCGGACATCAAGACCGAACACATGATCCCGAAACTCCTCCCGGACACGTACAACGCGGAACGCCTGGCCGTCGTCCTGATGAACGCGCTGTATTTCAAGGATGCCTGGGTCACGCCTTTTGAACAGCACCTGACCGCACCCGGGGATTTCCGGACGCGGGACGGGGAAACGACCAAAAAGGACTTCATGCGCGTTACGGACCGTTTCGATTACTACGAGGACGGGGCGACCCAGCTCGTGATCCTCCCCATGAAAGGCGGCGTGTCGATGGCGTTCGTCCTGGGCTCCACGGAGGGCCTGGGCGAAAAGATTTCCGCCGCGAAGAACGCGAGCGTCCGGGTGACGATCCCGAAAATGGACCTCGAAACGAGCTTCTCGAACGGGGAACTCGTGGATTTCCTGAAGGAAAACGGCGTCCGCCTCGCATTCGACGCAGGTCTCGCGGACTTCTCCGCGATGATCGACCACGACATTTACGTCAGCGACATCATCCAGAAGACGCGCATCAAACTGGATGAGGAAGGCGTGGAAGCCGCCGCGGTCACCGCGATCATGATGAACGAAACCGCGATTAACATCCCGGAAGAGCCGAAGGTCTTCACCGCGGACCGGCCGTTCTCGTTCTACATTTACACCACCTGCAACGATACGACGGCGGTCATGTTCGCCGGACAGATCGTGGAATAACGAAGCATCCGCCCGGGACGTGGGATCCCGGGAAGCCCATCCGGGGCCGGGACTGGTATTTTCGTGCCGGAACCGCCCCGGTTTTTTTGTGTAAACAGGAGGCCCCCATGCGACAGAACCATACGGATTTCCCGGTATTGTTCCTTTTGCTTTTAGCCGCCGCCCTGGCCGGCGCCGCCATACGCGCCTTCCTGCCCGCGGGCGGGGGCGGCCCGCAGGAGACCGCTTCGGAAGCGCCGGCGGACACGTCCGTCACCGTCACGTTCAGCTATAACGCGGAACCGCTCGGCCTCGGCGGCGCATCGGGCGTCTATCAGGAGGTGCGGGTCCCGGCCGGGGAAGCCCTCGGCACTGGACGGATGCCCGCGGACCCGGAGCTCGGAAGCAGCCTGCTGTTCAGGGGGTGGTTCGCGGATCCTTCCTGTCAGGAGCCCTTCGACCCGGACACAGCCCTCTTCGCGGACACCACGGTCTACGCGCGCATCCTGGTCGCAAATGTGTTCGAAGCGGAATACGTCAATCTTGCGGGAAAGCGCGGCATGGGCGCCGCCGTGGAGCTGGATGAGGAGTTCATGATCTTCGATTACACGCGGATCGGGAGCGGTTCCGGGGAAGGCGAGGAAGCCGTCAGCGGCGGCTACTACCTGGCCGGTTTCTACGAGAAAGGCATCTATTTCGAGTTCGAAATCCGCGCGTCCCGGGCCATCCGGGACTGCGCGCTGGAGCTGCGCGTGTCCTCCGAGTTCCGGGACCTGATCTATAACCCGCTGACCCCGGAGACCTACCGGATCGACATCAACCCCATCGGCGGGCCGGACGGCGTCGTGGACGACACCACGAACTTCCTCTATGAGCTGCCGCTGACCCTTCCGCGCCCGAACACGCAGCGGGAAACCGACCCGAGCGGCGAGAAAACGCCCTTTCAGGACGTCATCGTCTCCTACCGGTTCCATCTGGAAGAAGGCATGAACGTGATCCGGTTCACGACGAACAACAACTGGTATTACGGCCCCGGGACGATTACGGCGAACGCGCCGATGCTCGACTGCATCACCATCTACGCGGACCCGGGCGTGCGGC
>JAGDAW010000147.1 GCA_017959345.1 Lachnospiraceae bacterium
ACCGCGCTGCCCGCGGTGTCCGTGCCGGACAGCGTCCTGATGATCGGGGATGAGGCATTTCAAAACTGTGCGGAGCTCCGGGTGCGCACACTCGGGGAAGGGATCCTCCGGATCGGGCGGGACGCTTTCGCCGGATGCCCGCCCATCGACCCGGAAGCCTGAGTGCGAGGCGCAGATCCTGTGAGCACAGACCGTGGACCCGGAGGTCTGAGTGCGAGGCGCAGATCCTGTGAGCACAGACCGTGGACCCGGAAGCCTGGGTGCGGGGCGCAGATCCTGTGAATACAAAAACAGCCGGACGCGGATATCCACCCGTGCCCGGCCGTTTTATTATTCCCTCCGTCCGGCAGGCGCGCTTAATGCGCAAGCGCCTCCCGGTGCTCCTTCAGGATCCGGTTGATGCGCTCCGTAGGAACCAGGAATTCCGACAGCGTATTGTTGTGGTTCAGGTTGTCGATAATCAGGGCGATGTACTTCGAGAGGTCCACGCTCTGATAGTAATCCCGCTCAAAAAGCTCCGGCTTCTGGTAGGTCAGGTTCGTGGTCAGCACCTGGTAGATGATGCCGTCCTCGTGGGCTTTATCGAATTTCGCCAGGCCGTTCGTGAACAGGCCGAAGGTGGCGGCGGCAAATACGCGGTTCGCCTTCCGCTTCTTCAGCTCCGCGGCCACTTCCAGCATGGAATCGCCGGAGGAGATCATGTCGTCGATGATGATGACGTCCTTCCCGTCCAGGTCCCGGCCCAGGTACTCATGGGCGACGATGGGGTTCTTCCCGTTCACGATCTGCGTATAATCGCGGCGCTTGTAGAACATGCCCACGTCCACGCCGAGGTAGTTCCCGAGGGTGACCGCGCGGCTCATGCCGCCTTCGTCCGGGCTGATGACCATCAGGTGGTCGCTGTCGATCCGGATGTCCGGGGTGGAGTGGATCAGCGCTTTCACGAACTGGTAGGTGCAGGACACATTTTCAAAGCCCTTGTCCGGGATCGCGTTCTGGACGCGGGGGTCGTGGGCGTCGAAGGTGATGATGTTCTCCACGCCGAGCGCGACGAGCTCCTGCAGCATGGCGGCGCAGTCCAGGGATTCCCTGGAGGTCCGGCGGTGCTGGCGGCTCTCATAGAGGAACGGCATGATGACGTTGATCCGGGCGGCTTTCGACTGCAGCGCGCCGATGATGCGCTTCAGGTCCTGGTAATGGTCGTCCGGGGACATGTGGTTGATGATCCCGCAGACCTTGTAGGTGAGGGAATAGTTCAGCACATCCAGCATGATGTAAATGTCATGGCCGCGGACGGATTCCTTCAGGATGCCCTTCCCTTCACCGGAACCGAACCTGGGAACGGCGGCGCTGATCAGGTAGCTGTCGCGCCGGTAGCCCTTAAAATGGAGCTCATTGACATCCAGCGCGTTCTCGCGGTCGCGCCGCCAGCAGGCCAGGTACGCGTCCACTTTCTCCGCGAGCGGCCGGATGTTCTCCATGGCGATAATGCCGAGCTGTCCTACAGGGATGGTCTGGAACTTGATCTCCGCCATACATTTTTCCTCCATAAAGCAATAATCCCTTTCTCCGGGGGGCCCCGTGGTTTCTGTTAGCGGCAGGCCGGGGAACGGCCGTACCGGTGCGCGGCGTCAGAAGGCGTCCGCGGATGATCCTTCCGCGCCGTTCATGGCGCGGAGCTTCAGGCGGATCCGGAGATCCCCGCCCGAAAGCTGGATATGGTCGTAAGCGCTTAAAATGCGGGACGCGGCCCGCTCGCCGTAGCCGTCCAGAAGCTGGTTCCGCGTCAGGTTCGTGGAAATGATGGTGCTTTTCTCACGGAGCAGCCGCTCATTGATGACGGAGAAGAACCGGCTGGACGTATAGGCGTTCGCGAATTCCGTCCCGAGGTCGTCGATGATCAGGAGGTCGCTGTCGTAGAGGTACGCGTCGTCCTGGCGGTACTGCGTCTCATCGAAGGACGCCTTCGTGCGGGAAAAACGCTCGAACAGGGTACCGGCGGAAAAATAGACCACCGAGTGCATGGTGTTCAGGAGCTCCCGCGCGATGCAGTTCGAGAAGAAGGCCTTCCCGAGCCCGGGCGGGCCCATGAAGAGCAGGTTCTCGAAACGGCTGTCGAAATGGTCCACAAAGTCCTTAAGCCGCCGGACCACGTCCCGCATCCGGTCGCGCTGGGAGCGCTTCTGGCCGGGGGGCACGTCCGTGTCGTACAGGCTCCAGTCGATCCGGTCGAAATTCTCCCGTTCCAGCACGGAGGATAGGTTGCTCTCATGGTAGAGCAATGCGATCTCCGCGCGGATGAAGCAGTGGCATTTATGGCCGTCCGTGAAGCCCGTGTCCCGGCAGTCCGGGCAGACAAAACGGGGCTCCAGCATCTCCTCGGAGAGATTGTTCTTCAGGAAAAAGGCGGCCCTCCGGTCCAGGATGTCCTCGTATTCCTCTTCCAGCCCCGCAAGCAGCGCCGTATCGTTCAAAATGCGGGCTTTCGCGCGTTTCGCGGCGTTCGAGGAGATCTCCTCCTGCAGCCGGGGAAACTCCGGATATGCCTCAAAAAAGGCCTTCCTGCGGGCATCCAGCTCCTGGGCGCTCTCCGCCCTGCGGCGGGCATAGACGCGCATCAGGGAATCGTATTGTGCGTTTGTGAGGGCCATGGATGCTCCTTATGAAGAATAGTATTCCGCGAAGAGTCCGTCGTAGTCCGTCAGGCGGGCGGCGGAACTGCGCGCCGGCGCCTGACCGGAAGCCTTCTTCCGCCCGTTCCCGGCTTTTTTCCCGTCCTCACGCTTCACGTCCAGCTCCGCCACGTCCTGCAGCGACCGGACGCCGAGGGCGCCCCAGCGGTCCAGGATGGCATTCGTATACTTGAAGTCCGGCATATGCAGGTTCGACATGGTGCGGCCGCAGGCCTCCAGGATCACGGGAAGGTCAAAATGTTCCGACCAGGCCTTGATGAAGACCAGCTCCTGCTGCACGGGTTCCCGGTTCTGCAGGCCAAATGCCTTCATGATGCTGTAGACGGTCTTGCTGCGCTGCTGCGTCTTCTCCTTCACCTCTTCCACGGAGCGGTAGCCTTCCGAAATCCAGGTCTGCGCCACCTTCTCCATATAGCGGAAGGAGGTGTGGCCGTTGTCGATGCAGTACTCCAGCAGGTATTCCAGCAGGTCCGGGTCCTTCCCGAGCAGGAGGTAGCAGGCGCCGAGCGAACGCTGCTGGGACGCGGTCAGCTGCTTCTTCAGCAGGTATTCCGCGAGCTTCAGGAGGTCCGCAAAACCGCTCTCCCGGTAAAGCTCCGTCAGGTCCACGGGCGGGACGGCGTCCTGCACGGCTTCCTGCCGGATGGGCCGGACGTTCGCGGGAAGCGGTTCCGGCTTCTCCGCCTTCACGGAAGGCGCCTGCGTCCGGGCGTTCCGGTCCGGCAGGGGCAGGAGGGTAATATCCGACAGGGAACCGTCGGAGAAATCCAGCGAGAGGACACCCTGCTGCTCCCAGTAATGAAGGGCCTGGAGCACCTTATTCTGCGTCACGTCAAAAAGATCCACCATGTCCTGGACAGACAGGATGACCGAAGGGTCCAGCAGGGCGCGCTGGAGGTACAGGTACACTTTCAGCGCCTCGGCGGAAGCTTCGGGCATATAGCAGTCGATGAAGTCCACGGGGATCTCTACGGAAGACACCGTATTCCGGGTATGAAGGGTGAGTTTTTTCATGGCCGGGGTTCCTTGATCTATAACAGCGGCCGGCGGCGCCGGCACGCGGAAAAAGCAAAACAGCGCGTATCTGAAAAGTCCCGCACAAAAACACACACCTGCCGCGGAACTTTTCACACGCAAAGTATACCACAAAACCCGGAAAAGGAAAGAGGATTTCGAAAGGCCCCGAAGTGGATAAAGGGTTCCCGAAAATGTGAAAAATGTGCAAAGCCCCGGCCGGATGCTCAAAACCCCCTTTTTTTCCGCGCTTTTCCGCGCGCCGGCGCATGGGGAAAACAAAACCCCGGAAAGATGTGAATCGTGTGGAAAACCCGCCCCGGACGGTCCGCCGCGTCCCCGGGAAACGGCTTGGGACAACGGTTTTCAAAGGATGCCGGGATGTGCAGAATTTTGTGTAAAAAGCGGTGTCCGCGCGGACGGGATCAAAGCCGGCCGGGGCGCGTCCCCCGTTTTCCCGGCACTTCGGCCGGGCGCGTGATTGACCGGAAAGCGTTTTTTTAGTATAATATATATTTACCGGCGGGCCGGGCGGGCCTGGCGCCGCATCCGATTTTTCAGAAGACAGGAGAAAAGCGATATGATTTTCAGACACAGGAACACCCGCATCTGGGCCATCGTCACGGTCCTGCTTGCCGCCGTCCTCACGGCGGTGACCGTCCTCGCGAACACGACGTTCGAATCCCTGCTCCAGATGGTGCTGGGCGGGAAAGAACCGATGAAGGACGACAGCGTGAAACCGGTTTACGTCTCCTCCTATCCTTCGAAGGAAGCGGTGCTCGAAGCGGGGAACGCGCTGAACCTGGAGATCGAAGCGGAGGGGGCCGTCCTCCTCGTCAACGAAGGGGGCGCCCTGCCGCTCGCGGCGGGTTCGAAGGTCAGCGTGTTCGGGAAGAATTCCGTGAACCTCCTGATCAGCGGGTCGGGCGCCGGCTCCGCGGACCCCGAAGGCGCGTCCACCCTGTTCGACGGGCTCACGGCCGCGGGCATCCGGTACAATGAAACCCTGAAGGCCTTCTATGAAAGCCCCGAATCCGGCCCCGGGCGGACCGGCGCGCCGAAGCTCACCGGCGGCGCGGGGAGTTCGCCGACGCTCGCGACGGGCGAGACCCCGGTCAGCGCCTACACGAAGGCCGTGCGGGACAGTTTTAAGGCGTACGCGGACGCGGCGGTCATCGTCATTTCCCGCTTCGGCGGGGAGAGCTGGGACGTGCCGCGCTTCCAGGATACCGAAAACGGCGGCGAGGAAGGCCGCCACTACCTGCAGCTCGACCGGAATGAATACGACCTGTTCGATATGGTCACGGACCGGTTCGACAAGGTCATTGTCCTGCTGAACACCACGACCCCGTTCCAGTGCGATTTCCTGGACGATTACAACAATTCGGCCTCGGACCCCCGCATCGACGCCGTGCTCTGGATCGGCGGGCCGGGCCATACCGGCGCGGAAGTCATCGGGAAGCTCCTGACCGGTGAGATCAACCCGTCCGGCCGGACCGCGGACCTTTACGCGAAGGATTTTACGAAAGACCCCACCTGGCAGAACTTCGGCGACAACAGCCAGGTGAACGGCGGCGAAGAGGGCAGCGCGTTCCTCGAGAACGGCGTCCCGCTCGCCGGGAAATTCCTGATCACCTATGAGGAAGGCATCTACCTGGGTTACCGTTATTACGAAACCCGGGGCTTCGAGGAAGCGCGGAAGGACGCGAACAGCACCTGGTACGCGGACCACGTCCGCTTCCCGTTCGGGTACGGGCTGAGCTATACCGGTTTCCGCCAGACCATCGACAGCGTGCAGGGGAGCCTGACGGGGCCGGACAGCCGCATTGTCCTGACGGTCACGTCCGAGAATACGGGGCGCGCCGCCGGCAAGGACGTGTTCGAGCTCTATGTGACGCTGCCCTACGAGGAGGGCGGCATCGAGAAATCCCATGTGCAGCTGGTGGATTTTGCGAAGACGCCCCTGCTGCAGCCGGGGGAGAAATACACGGCCACGTTCACGGTGGACGCCTATGACCTCGCGAGCTATGATTACAACGACGCGAACCGGAACGGGTTTTCGGGCTATGAGCTGGACCCCGGGGAATACATTTTCCGGGCGGGGAAGAACAGCCATGAGTACTATGACGTGAAATCCGTGACGCTATCGGAGGGCATCCGGTTCGAAAAGGACCCCGCCACGGGCTATCCGGTGGTGAACCTCTATACCACGGAGGATTTCTTTGACCTGCAGTACCGGCTCCAGGACGTGGAAGTGGAACTCCCGGACGGCACGACCGTGACGCGGAAGGGCATGAGCCGGACGGATTTCGAAGGGACGTTCCCGGCCGCCATGTCGAAGGCGGAGCGGGAGATCCTGACGATCGAAGCCGGTTCCGAGAAGGACGCCCTGAACGATTTTACGCACAACAACCCCCGGATCGGGGAGACCGTGAAAATGCCCGTGACGGGGGCCGAGGTGACCGTCACGCTGCGGGACCTTACAGGGAAGGCTTACGACGACCCGCTGTGGGAGACGCTCCTTGACGCGGTCTCCTTCCGGGAAATGCTGGACCTCGTGAACAACGGCGACTACAAGACGGTCGCGATCCCGTCCATCGACAAGAACCTGACCAATGACTCCGACGGCCCGCTCGGGTTCGTGAACTTCATGGCGGGGCTTTCGGACCATTACACCGGGAATGCCCAGTTCGCCACGGAATTCGTCATCGCGTCTTCCTGGAACCGCGACCTCGCCTACCGGATGGGGAAGATCATCGGGGAAACGGGGATCTTCGGCGACGTGGACGGGAACGGCCTCCCGTATACCGGCTGGTACGCGCCGGCCGTGAACCTGCACCGCTCGCCGTTCTCCGGCCGGAATTACGAATACTATTCGGAGGACCCGGTGCTGACCGGGAAAATGGCCGTCAATACGCTGAACGGCGCCCTGCGGGGCGGCGTGGTGCCGGAAGTGAAGCATTTCGCCCTGAACGACCAGGAGACGAACCGCTCCGGCGTGTCCACCTACTGCACGGAACAGGCTTTCCGGGAACTGTACCTGAAGGCGTTCGAGATCACGGTCAAGGCGGACGATGCGCCGGGCGAAGCCGCGAAGGCGGACGGCCTGGACGCGTTCCGGCCGACCACCGGCATCATGAGCTCCTTCAACCGTGTCGGCACCCGCTGGACCGGCGGCGACTACCGCCTGATGACGGAGATCCTCCGGTACGAGTGGGGGTTCCGCGGCCTCGTGATCTGCGACTACAAGACGGATAACTCTTTCATGAATTCCAGGCAGATGCTCTACGCGGGCAACGACCTGATCCTGACCTCCCTGGACCCCCTGAAATGGAAAGACGCCTCGGAGTCGGACGCGAAGGACGTGGCGGTGCTCCGGGAAGCCACGAAGAACATCCTGTATGCCATGGCGAATTCGAATACGCAGAACGTGAAGATCATCGGCTACCGGACGGAGTGGTGGCGGACCGCGCTGGCCGTACTCGACGTGCTGGCGGCGGCGGGGCTTGCGTTCTGGGGCATCCGGGCGTTCCGGAAGGCGCGGAAGGAAGAACAGTAAAATGGACGTAAAGGATTTTAAATACGAACTGCCGGAGGAACTGATCGCGCAGGATCCCATCGAGGACCGCTCGGCGTCCCGGCTCATGGTGCTCCACCGGGAGACCGGGAAGACCGAGCACCGGGTTTTCAGCGACATTACGGAATACCTGCAGCCGGGGGACTGCCTCGTGCTGAACAATACGAAAGTGATCCCGGCCCGGCTCTACGGCGTCAAACACGCCACCGGGGCGGGGATCGAAGTGCTGCTGCTCCGGCGCATGGCGCAGGATACCTGGGAGACCCTGGTGCGTCCCGGGAAGAAGTGCCGCCCCGGCACGGTCATTTCCTTCGGGGACGGGCTGCTCACGGGCACGGTGGAAGCGGTGCTGCCGGAGGGCAACCGCCTGGTCCGGTTCGCGTACGAGGGCATTTTCGAGGAGATCCTGGACCGGCTGGGGGAGATGCCCCTGCCGCCCCATATCACCCATAAGCTTCAGGACAAAAACCGCTACCAGACGGTGTACGCGAAGCACGAGGGCTCCGCGGCGGCGCCGACGGCGGGGCTGCATTTTACTGAGGCGCTGCTTGGAAAGATCCGGGACATGGGCGTCTCCGTTGCCGAAGTGACGCTCCATGTGGGCCTCGGGACGTTCCGCCCCGTGAAGGCGGAGACCGTGGAAGAACACCACATGCATTCGGAGTATTACGTGGTCCCGGAGGAGGCGGCGGAACAGATCAACCGCGCGAAAGCGTCCGGCCACCGGGTCATCTGCGTGGGGACGACGTCCTGCCGCACGCTGGAGTCCGCGGCGCTGCCGGACGGCACCGTCCCCGCATGCAGCGGGTGGACGGAGATCTTCATCTACCCCGGGTACCGCTTTAAGGTGCTGGACTGCCTGATCACGAATTTCCACCTGCCGGAGTCCACATTGATCATGCTGGTGAGCGCCCTGGCCGGCCGGGAGCATGTGCTGGCGGCGTATGAGGAGGCGGTGAGGGAGAAGTATCGGTTTTTCAGTTTTGGGGATGCGATGTTTATTGAGTAGCTAAGGAATGGGGGGGATTGCGTTGATCTTCTTTACCGGTGACCTGCATTCAGGCCATCAGGGCATCATCTCGATGCAGGACACCCCATTCGCGTCCGTGGAAGAGATGGATCGGACGTTGCTTCTGCAATATAATGCCATAGAGCGGCATCCATTTGGCTGATCATGATTGTAATGATACCGATTGGTGCAATCAGGCCCATATCGGCAGTAAAACCGGATTACTGCCGATATGGGCCTGATTTATCCCCGTTTATGGCTTATAATGGAGCGCAGCAACGGCGTAAATCTGAATAACTGCCGAAATGACATGATAAGAGGTGATGACAGGTGCGCAATGAAAACAGGATTCCCCCTCAGATGAATAATAAAGAATCGTTCTCCAGGAAAGAATACCTGGATGCATTTATGGAAGAAGTTTCCGTCGTTTCTGAAGAACAGGCCGTATACGCACTGAGAAAAAGCGTATCGAAAGGAATCATTCAGCGGGTAGGCCGCAATCAATACACAACCGTAAAGGCCAAAACAGCTTATCGTTACCGGTATTCTCAAGAGGCCCGGCACGCAGCTGAGAAAGTGCAGGAGGAATACCCTGAGGTATCCTTTCAGATTTTTGAACTGATCCAGTTGAATGCATTTGTGAATCATCAGATTGCCCACAATGTTGTTTTTGTCTATGTCGAGAACGACTTTATCGATTTCGTGTTTGATTCTTTGCACCGCCTTTATCCCGGAAAGGTTCTGTTGAAACCATCTGCAGACGCGTATTACCGGTATATCACAGACGACGGTATTGTCGTCGGGAGGCTTCCATCCGAATCGCCGAAAGGTCGGGAAGCGCAGTGGCATGAACGCATTGAGAGAATACTGGTCGATATCGCCGTCGATAAGCTTCTAAGCCGGATCGTGCCGCAGGGAGAGCTTGTGAATATATACGAAACCGCATATGAGAAATACCTGATTGACGGAAAGGCCATGTGGCGTTATGCCAGACGAAAAGGAGCGGAAGAAAAGCTGAGAACGGTACTGAAAACGTACGCCCCGGAATTCCTGGAGGATCTGTTATGATCAGCAGGGAAAACTACAGTGCGGAACATATCCGGCAGCTCCGGAATGAGAGCCGGCGGGATCCGGTTCTGATCGAACGCGCACTGTTTGCGTTTGGCCTGCTTGAAGCATTGGTGAATGCCGGTTTAAAATTCACCTTCAAAGGCGGAACCAGCCTCATGGTGCTTCTGTCGAAGCCGATGCGTTTATCCACGGATATTGATATTGTGGTTGATCCCAAGACAAAAAGTCAAGAACTTTTTTGTATCCTCACGAAAAGAAGTCCTGATTCCATGCGGGTCCGCGGTTTTGAAAACCGCCTACTAAAATGCTTTTGGCAGTTAGGTGGTATAGGGTCAAAATGACCCATTACCACTTTTCGATGTCATTTCCAGCATTGGATTCGCCACGATCTCCCTCTTTTCTACAGTTGTATCAACGTACTCATTCTAATCTTTCTTCTTGACAAATACACTCATTGGGTGTATTAATATAGGCAAGGAGGACTGGTCATGGATATACGTGAAATGAGGGTAGAATTGGGCGACACCCAAACCGAATTCGCCGAGCGCTATCATATTCCCTTCAGAACGATTCAGAACTGGGAAACCGGAGTCCGCAGGCCTCCTGAATACATCGTGAGGCTCCTGGAACGTCAGGTAAAGGAAGATCTGGTCAACAGAAGGACCTCTGTCCTGCCGAAGTATGATCCAAAGAAGATCAACCTTCCCCGGAGAGAAAATTACATCGGATCCCTCTCCTGGCTGAAGGCTGTAAGGGATTGTATAGGTGAAGATATCGTTTTTGCCCTGGATCAGGCTCTAATGTGTCAGGGTAGCTTTGGCGGAAGAAATAATGAATATATTGTGTGGGTATACGGCGATGAGGCGCTGGACCGCTTTAACGGTGTGGCTGTGCTTGGGAGGAAGGTAAGTCCCTTCTGTGTTCTTGAAAAGAACGGCCTGAGATTCACCGATCTGAACCGGACGATATCGGATGCACTTGCCAATGAATCTATCCTGGATATGCAGGGAATAACAGAGGCTGTCAGCCGTTATTATTTCTCTAACGGAGAGAGCTTTGAAGGTCTTTCTGTAACTCCGGAATATCAGGAAGCGTTTGAAAGACTGGCGCAGGACGCCAGGTCCTATTACGACAGCTAAGGGGGCAGACATGAAGATTTCAGCAGAAGAACGACTGATGTACAATGTTATGAAAGCCATATATGAGAGCGGGATCCCGATCAGTTTCAAAGGCTCTATGGTCCTGAAAGCCTGTCTGATGGAAGCAGGATTCACAGACGACACCCGCCATACCGTCGATATTGATGCAAACTGGTATTCCGATGAATGGCCTTCCGGAGTACAGATGGAGGAATCCATTCAGAAAGCTCTCCGAAACAGCAGCATCGATCTGAATGTCAAACTGTACCGGATGTATGGAGAAGGACGTTCGGCAGGTTTTGAATTATCCGATCCATCTTCCGGTGAAATCCTGTTTACCATGGATATCGACGTAAACCGGCCTGCAGTAGAGACAAGAATCTATGAGGTCGCGGGAATACGGTTCCGGGGTTCCGCCCTGGTGCCAATGCTGGCGGACAAACTGTCTGTCGTATCAGGTGAAAAAGTTTTCCGAAGGGTAAAAGACCTGATCGATTTATATTACGCGGCACATGTGTACACCCCCAACTGGCAGGAAGTCCTTCAGGCAGTGAAAGACAGCGGAAGAACCCTCGGATCGTTTGACGGCTTCCTAAACAAGCCCGATGATCTGCGGCATGCCTATAATAAGTTCCGGTTCGACGGGGATGTCATTAAACCGGCTTTTGAAGATGTTTATCAAACGGTGCGGGAATATATTGCAGAGACCCTTCCTGAAGATTGCGATTAAAGCAACTTTTCCTGTATGTACCGCAGTGGATCATTTTGACCCACTGGAGTATGTCACTGCAAGAGGGCAAAATAACCACTTGCGGATAGTCATAAAACACTTCTCTTAGGATTCTGAAAGAGGTTTCTCCTGATTCGACTTCTGACAAAAATCGAAAATATCTTCCGTTTTGGGCATAATTGTAGTTGACCGGTACTTGACTCAAGTCGGGCTCGGATTAGAAAAACATGTTATTTATGAGCATTTTTGCGGGTTTATTTAGTTGACCCATGGTTGACTCGCGTTTAATATTAGCGGCACTCTTGGCATGGCAGTCAGGGGGCTGTTAAAAAATTGCCCCAAAAAGAGACCAGCCCATCGAGTTTGCACGAGTTTGCACGAAACTCATTGGACTGGTCCCTTTTTAAAACGATTTTATGGTTCTATCTGCAGCTTTCATCTTTTAGATTCAATCTTTAACAGACCGCTCCGTCCCGACCGGTCTCCCATATGGTTTATTCTTCTCTGCTCTATGCGGCTTCTTCTGATCGCCGCGTCTTATTGTGGTACTTCCACAGATTGAAACCGATCGCGATCAGTGTAAACTCCAGAATTACGTCTTTTAAGCCGCGTCTGAATGCCCTCTTGTACGACCGATTCCATTTCATGCTGCCATACGTTCCCTCAGCCTGGATGCTTCGATTCATCCTGAGTAAAGCTCCATGAACACTGTCCAGATTTTCGAGGACCTCTTTATGGATCGCTGTCAGTTCCCTGTTGATCCGTATCGTCCGGTTCCCGTCGCTCTTTGAGCATTTATCTTTTAACAGACAGCCTTCGCAGTTTTCACACTCATAGAGTTCTTCGGCCCGCCCGTACTTGTTACCTCGTACCTGCCGGGTGTACTTGAAGATGAACCTTTTCCCATTCGGGCAGACCGGATTACCATCCGAACCCTGTTTAAAGTTCACCGCACGGAACGGATCCTCTCTGTACTTTGGATCCATGCTTTCTTTATCATACATGGTGAACTTCATGTACTTCTCCATGCCGTGTTCCTGGCAGTAGAGATAGTTGTTATAGGAGCCGTATCCGGCGTCTGCCACAGGATACTTTGGATAATGGCCGTAGATCTCCCTGAACTTTTCCATGAGTGGCACGAAACAATCCATATCTGAAGCGTATTGTCTTGCATCGATCGCTGCTATGTATTCGTCACAGATCACGGCCTGCATGTTGTACGCCGGCAGGAGCTGGTCATTCCCCATGTAATCTCTTTTTACGCGCATGAAAGTCGCTCCATGATCCGTCTTTGAATAACTGTTCCGCGCTTCCCCGCAGATCTCTATGTGTTTTGCATAGTTCTTCAGCCGTTCCCGGTATCCCTTGAGTTCCTGGTACTTTCTTTGAGCAGGGCTCTTGTGGTGTCCTTTTCCATTGACGAATGCGGATTCGTCAAGATCCATCGCGCGTCTGTATGACTCCAGCATCTGATCCACATATTCAATGGCGTATTCTGTACGCGCTTCCAACTTTACACCAAGATACATAAGATCCTCAACATTGATCCTTTCAATGAGGTCGGTGATCTTCTCAAAGACCTTTTCCCGGTTCCTCGTGCAGGACTTCTTCCAGACCCATGTGTACTTGTTGGCATTGGCTTCAATCTTTGTCCCGTCAATGTATGCGTGATCGGTATCGACATGCTTAGACTCAAAAATGACCTGGTTAACCGTGTGGAAGATTTCCTCCACGGATTCACCCAGTTCATTCTTGATGAAGTTTCCGAAAGTAACATATGATGGAGATTTCATTCCATCCAGAAGCCACATGTATCGGATGTCGGTTCTGCAAGCCTTTTCAATGTTTCTGAGGGAAAGATACCCATTCTCCATGAACGAAAAAAGGACGATCTTCAGCATCTTCTCCGTATCACATCTGGGGCGACCGGTTCTGCACTCCTTCGCTGCAAGAAACTCTTTCAGGTCAATGTGATCCAGAATCTCATTGAAACTATACACCGGATCGGAAATATCGATGATTCTTTCAATTTCCAGTGGCAATTTCAGCTGAATTGGGGTATAATGGATTTCGGTAGAATTAGGTTTTTGCATGCTTTAATTATACCAGAAACCCGCCGTGATTACCATCGTAACCGGCGGGCTTTCTTATTGTTCTCATTATTATTCCAGACTGAGAGCCCGGCCAAAAGCCGGGCTCTCATCACGGGGTGTTTTTTAACAGCTCCTTTGCGCACCATAGGAACCCGCTGCTTTTTTGTGGATTTTTACCTTTTGACTTTTCCATATATTAATGATAGAATAT
>JAGDAW010000148.1 GCA_017959345.1 Lachnospiraceae bacterium
CCTCCGAGTTCCGGGACCTCATCTATAACCCGCTGACCCCGGAGACCTACCGGATCGACATCAACCCCATCGGCGGGCCGGACGGCGTCGTGGACGACACCACGAACTTCCTCTACGAGCTGCCGCTGACCCTCCCGCGCCCGAACACGCAGCGGGAGACCGACCCGAGCGGCGAAAAAACGCCCTTTCAGGACGTCATCGTCTCCTACCGGTTCCATCTGGAGGAAGGCATGAACGTGATCCGGTTCACGACGAACAACAACTGGTATTACGGCGCCGGGACGATTACGGCGAACGCACCGATGCTCGACTGCATCACCATCTACGCGGACCCGGGCGTGCGGCTGGAAATGAAGGAATATACGGAGTTCATGGACCGCGTGCGGGCACGCTGAGCGGTACGAAAAACACCCCCTGCCGGGCAGGGGGTGTTTTTCGTTCGTGAATATTCTACTGCGCTTCCTTCTTCGTGAAGCGCCGGACGGTAAAGAACACCAGCAGCGCGATCAGGACGGCGTTCAGGACCGTCAGGACGATCCGGACCACGTCCGCCGTCGGGACGCCCGTCAGCCGGCTCCCGTGCATGGCGCCGTTCATCGCCTTCGAGTTCGCGACGGTATACAGGATGCGGTGCGCGGCTTCCCGCGCGTAATGCGCCGTGGCCGGGTCCGCGAGGTCGAGGTCATATTCGTTAAGGTAGTTCAGCTTCCCATCCGCGCCGGCTTTGATCATCTGCACCGGGTCCATGTGCGTGGGCGTGTCCGCGTCGGTGATGACGAAGCCGTTGAAGCCCCACTCGCTGCGGAGGATCCCGGTGATCAGCCGGTAATGGCCGCCGGTCCAGGTGTAGCCCAGGCGGTTGAAGGACGTCATCAGCGCCTGGCACGCGCGGACCTCCTTCGCCGCGACGGCCCCGTCCTCCACGTAGTTCAGGGTCACGGTGCCCGCTTTCACGCAGCGTTCGAAAGGCTTCAGGTACAGTTCGCGGATGGCCTGCTCATTGGCCCAGGTCGCGGCGCCCCACTCGGTTTCGGTGTCGCCGCGGTGGTTCTCCTGGTCGTTCAGCGCGAAGTGCTTGATGAAGGTGTACATGCCCTTCTCCGCCGCGCCCAGCACCTCCGCCGCCGCCACGCACCCGGAAATGTACGGGTCCTCGGAATAGTATTCGTTGTTCCGCCCCGAGAACGGCGTCCGGTGGAGGTTCATCGCCGGGCTGTACCAGCCCGTGACGCCGCCGAGAAGCCCCGTGTTCCCGATGAACGTCCCGAATTCCTTCGCGAGATCCGTATTCCACGTCTGCGCCAGGATCTCCGCGCCGGGAAATGTGACGCCGGACGTGTTCCCGAACACCAGCCCGGTCGCGGCGTCCGCGTCGAGGACGTAAGGCTTGACGACGCTCGCGATGTCCGGGGTGCCGTAGCCGGAGGCAGTGACCAGTTGCTTCGTGTCTTCTTCCGTCAGCTGGTCCAGGAGCTTCTCCCACTGCGGGTCGTCGAACGCGAGCCCCCGGAGGTCGGCCAGCCCGAGCCCGTTCTTCGCGCCGTACACGGGAAGCGCGGTGAAGCGGCCATCCGGGACCGGGTTCCCGGAATCCGTCCCGTCCATCCGCGCGATCTCCGCCGCGGAGGCGGTCTTCGTATAGACGTAGCTGCCGCCGTCGGCGCCATTGGCCGGGTTGCCCCAGGAGGAGGGGATGTCCGAGACGATGCCGTCCGGTTCCGGGAAGGTGCCGGTCCAGTCGCTCCGGGACAGGTAAACCAGGCCGCCGGCCTCTTCGTCAAACAGGTTCGTGACCGGGGCGCCCGTCTCGCTGTCGTACGCGTACGTCTCCGAATCGCGCACGGCCACCCGGTGGCGGTACGTGAACGCCGCGTCGCCGTCCGCGTCAGCGCCTTTCGCGGCGAGGATATTGCACACCGCCCGGTGCGCGTCCGAAGCCGCGGTCAGGAAGTATTCCCCCGCGTCGAGGATATAGGTCTTCGCGCCGCGGCTGTCATAGACCTTCATCTGTTCCCGGTCCACACGCGCGGTCACGGTCTCCGAGGCGCCCGGGGCCAGCAGCCCCGTCTTCACGTAGGCCGCGAGTTCCACCGACGCTTTCTCGATGCCGTTCGCCACGTCATACGGCGTATAGGGGCTCTGCAGGTAGACCTGGACCACTTCTTTCCCGGCGGTCCCGCCGGTATTCGTGACGGTCACGGACACCAGGAACCCCTGCGCCTCCTCCGTCACGCGGAAATCCGACCATTCGAACGTCGTATAGGACAATCCGTACCCGAACGGGTACTGGACGATGGTATCGTAATCGTATTCGCCCGCATTGCCCTGCCCGAGCACCGCGTCTTCATAGCGGGTCTCGTAATAGCGGTAGCCGACGTAGATGCCCTCCGCATAGGAAATGTAGTTGTAGCGCGTCTCTTTCCCGGACTCGTCCACATACCGGAAATCCCCGTAGTTCCGGGAGGCGGGCGACGAAAACGCGTCGTACGCGGCCGTGTCCGTCAGGCGCCCGGACGGGTTGATATGCCCCGCGAGGATGTCCGCGAGCGCGTTCATGCCGTACGTGCCGGTCAGCCCCATCTGGACGACCGCGGTGACGTGCGGGAGCGCCTTCGCCCAGCCGAGCTCCATCACCGAGGGGCTGTTGACCAGCAGGATCACATGCTCGAAGCGGCTGTTCAGGTAATTCAGGACGCCGAGCTCGACGGAGTCGGGTTCCAGGTAGTTCTTCGCCTTATCCGCCTCGATGTCGGTATGCAGGCACATGCTCCGCGGCATGTCGCGCCCTTCGCCGACCACGCGGCTCCAGACGAAGACCGCGGTCGTCCCCTCGAACGATTCCTCCATCCCCGCTTCCGCGAGGATCTCGTCCACCGGGCACTCGTTGATCCGGAAATCCTCCGCCCGCCCGTAATCGATGGAGCCGGGCCCGCGGACGCAGGCGGACCCATTGCCCGTGGCGTAGAAGTCCCAGAGGGTTTTGTTGACCGTGAAGCCGCGGCTTTCCAGCGCGTCCTTCAGGGTCAGGCCGCTGCCGGAATAGCCCCCCGCCAGCACGTCGACGCTCGAATGGCTGAACAGGGACAATGCGGTCCCCGGCTTCAGGGGCAGCGCGCCCTCATTCTCCAGAAGGACAATGCCTTCGCCCGCAATCCGCTCGTTCAGCGCCTTCCCGATCTCCTTCGACGCTTCGGCCGTGAAATCCGGTTTGCTGTATTGGAGGTCCAGGCCGGTCTCCGGCGTGTTCCAGCCCTGTTTGTAGGCCAGGATTTCATTGACCATGCGCCCGTATTTCGGCAGAAGCGTGTTCGCCGCGAGAAGGACCGCGCCGAAGACCAGGATCCCGAGTACGGAGAAGACGGTTTTTACGACCTTTCCAAACGTTCCTTTTCTGTTCTTTCTGTTTCCTGTCATCGATAACGCTCCTTTCGGCCGGTGTGACCGGGATGTGGGTAAAGACCCGGGTTGAGGGCGGCACCGGGCAGCACATGGGGATACCGGCAAAGAACGCCGGGAAGTGGCTGCCGGGCGGGTTTTCGGATACGGTCTGGAAGCACCGGGAAGCTGCGGCAGAACGGCTGCCGGGCGGGTCCGGAAAAAAAGCCTGCCCTGGGCGCGAAAAAGGCAGCTTTACGGCCGGAACCGGCCTTCCCCGGGAATTCTTGCCCCGGAAAGGGGAAGGCCGTCTATC
>JAGDAW010000149.1 GCA_017959345.1 Lachnospiraceae bacterium
AGTCTACCAGCTCTTAAGGGACGGCCTCGGCCTCTCTTCCGAAGAGATGCATGAAGTCTTTGCCGCGTGGAACAAGACGGAACTGGACAGCTACCTGATCCAGATCACCTCCGAAATCCTCGGCTACAAGGACGAGAACGGCGAGCGCACCGTGGAGCACATCCTGGACCGCGCCGGCCAGAAGGGCACCGGCAAGTGGACCGGCATCGCCGCCCTTGACGAGGCGGTCCCGCTTACCCTGATCAGCGAAGCCGTGTTCGCCCGCTGCCTGTCCGCCATGAAGGACGAGCGCGTGAAGGCTTCCGCCGAATATCCGCGTGAGATCCCCGCTTTCGAAGGCGACAAGGCCGCGTTCATCGAGTGCGTCCGCAAGGCCCTCTACGCGAGCAAGATCGTCTCCTACGCCCAGGGCTACACCCTGATGCGCGCCGCGGCGAAGACGAACGACTGGAACCTGAACTACGGCGGCATCGCGCTGATGTGGCGCGGCGGCTGCATCATCCGCAGCGTGTTCCTCGGCAAGATCAAGGAAGCGTATGACAAGAACCCCGCCCTTGAGAACCTGCTGATGGACGACTACTTCGCCTCCACCATGAAGACCCTGGTCTCCTCCTGGCGTGAAGTCGTGGCGTACGCGGTGAAGGCCGGCATCCCCATGCCCGCCACCTCCTCCGCCCTTGCCTACTTCGACGGCTACACCACCGCGAACCTTCCGGCGAACCTCCTGCAGGCGCAGCGCGACTATTTCGGCGCCCACACCTACGAGCGGATCGACGCGGAGCGCGGCGTGTTCTTCCACACCAACTGGACCGGGCACGGCGGGAACACTTCCGCGAGCACGTATAATGCATAAACCGAAGCTTATTGCCCTGGATCTGGACGGCACGCTGCTCAATTCAGAGAAAGAGCTGACTGCGCGTTCGGCGGCTGCCCTTCGGGCGGCCGCCGAAGCCGGTATGGAGATCGTGCCTTCCACCGGGCGTTTTTACAGGGGCATGCCGGAAGTGATCCGCGCCCTGCCTTACGTGAAGTACGTCATCACCATCAACGGCGCGGAGGTGTACGACATCCGCACCGGGGAGAAGGTCTATTCCGCCTCCATCCCGCCGGAAGACGCGGTGCGGGTCATGGAATACCTGGACACCCTCCCCGTGATCTATGACTGCTATATGGACGGCTGGGGCTATATGACCGCTTCCATGCATGAGAAGGCCGAAGATTACATTTCGAACGCCCCCTCCCTTAAAATGGTCCGTGAGCTCCGCTCCCCCGTGCCGGAACTGAAAGCCTTTGTCCGGGAGAGACAGCGGGGCATCCAGAAGCTCCAGCTGTTTACCAGGGATATCCCGCTCCGGGACGCGCTTGTTTCGGTCCTGAAGGCGCATTTCCCGGATTTCGTGATCTCCACCGCCCTCCCGAACAATGTGGAAATCAACTGCGCGGCGGCGAACAAGGGCGACGCGCTGAAGGCGCTCACGGAATACCTCGGGCTGGAACGCGAAGACACCATGGCGTTCGGGGACGGCCTGAACGACCTCGCCATGATCGAAGAAGCCGGCTGCGGCGTCTGCATGGCGAACGGCCACCCCATATGCAGGGATGCCGCGGACCTCATTGCCCCGTCCTGTGACGAAGACGGCGTCGCGGCCGTCATCGAGCGGATGCTCGGAAACCGGAATACATTTTCAGGAAAAATCCTGTACAACCAACCAGATAAGGAGAAATCAAACGATGAAGAAGAATGTTCTTGACACGGATCTGACCGGCAAGGTAGCCGTTGTGACCGGCGCGGGCGGCGTCCTCTGCTCCGCTTTCGCGAAAGACCTGGCCCGTGCGGGCGCGAAGGTCGCCCTGCTCGACAGGAATTATGAAAACGCGTCCAGATACGCGGCGGAAATCGTCGAAGAAGGCGGCGTCGCGAAGGCTTACGCCTGCGACGTGCTGAATAAGGACATCTGCTACGCGGTGGCGGATGAAGTGCTCCGCGACCTCGGCCCCTGCGACATCCTGCTGAACGGCGCCGGCGGCAACAGCCCGCTCGCGACCACGGATAAGGAATACTTCGAAGACGGCGACATCGACGCGGATACGAAGAGCTTCTTCGACCTGGAGAAGTCCGGCGTGGAATTCGTCTTCAACCTGAACTTCATCGGCACCCTCATCCCCACCCAGGCGTTCGCGCGCCAGATGGTGGGCCGCGAAGGCTGCAACATCCTGAACATCAGCTCCATGAACGCCTATACGCCGCTGACGAAGATCCCCGCGTACTCCGGCGCGAAGGCCGCGATCACGAACTTCACCCAGTGGCTGGCGGTCCATTTCTCGAAGGCCGGCATCCGCGTGAACGCCATCGCCCCCGGCTTCTTCGCCACCAGGCAGAACCAGGCGCTGCTCTTCAATGCGGACGGCACGCCCACGGACCGGACCCGCAAGATCCTCGCCGCGACCCCGATGGGCCGTTTCGGCGACAGCGAGAAGGAACTGACCGGCGCGGTCCTCTTCCTGCTCAACAATGAAGCCGCGAGCTTCATCACCGGCATCACCCTGGCCATCGACGGCGGATTCTCTTCCTACGCAGGCGTATGATCCCGGCACAAAACGATCGCACACATTCCATGCAGGCCCCCTCTCCACGGGGGCCTGTACGGGTAAACAGGCCGCACGCGGGCAGCGCCGGCACCCCTTCCCCGAGAAGGCGGCGGCGCCACGAAGCTTCGCGCGTCCGGCCGTCCGGCTCCCGGGAGGGAGCCCGCATTCCGCATGAAAAGGAGGCAGCAGGCATGAATGATATCTACAGGGTCGCGGACAGGGAGACCGGCCTCACACAGGAAGAGATCCGGGAAGCCCTCGCGGAAAGCCTGAAACACTACCACCCCCGCAGGGTGCTCATCATCCCCCCGGATTTCACCCGGTTCCACTCGGGCGCCGGGCCCATCACCTCCTGGTATTACGAGACGCTGACCGCCATGGGGGCGGACGTGGACGTCCTGCCCGCGCTGGGCACACATTTCCCGGTTTCCAGGGAGCAGTGGGACATCATGTTTAAGGGCATCCCGTATGAGAAAATGCTCCCGCACGACTGGCGGAAAGACGTGGTGAAGCTCGGCGAAGTGCCCGGTTCGTACCTCTCCGAGATCACGGAAGGCCTCTGGACGGACCCCGTCAGCGTGGAGATCAACCGCAGGGTCATGGACGAATCCTATGACCTCATCATCTCCCCCGGCCAGGTGGTGCCCCACGAAGTCATCGGCATGTCCAACCACGCGAAGAACCTGTTCGTGGGCGTCGGCGGGTCGGATATGATCAACAAATCCCACATGGTCGGCGCGGTTTACGGCATGGAGCGGATGATGGGCCGCGACCACACCCCGGTCCGGAAGCTTTTCGACTACGGCATGGAGCATTTCCTGAAGGACCGCCCCATCCTCTTCGTCCTGACGGTGACGACCGCCCCCGGCGGGCAGATCCGCACCCACGGGATCTTCATCGGCGAAGGCCGGGACTGCCTGACGGAAGCCGTGAAGCTCGCGCAGGAGAAGAACATCGATTTCGTGGAGCACGGCATCCGGAAATGTGTCGTCTACCTCGATCCTTCCGAGTTCAAGAGCACCTGGCTCGGCAATAAAGCCGTCTACCGGACGCGCATGGCCATGGAAGACGGCGGCGAGCTCCTGATCCTGGCCCCCGGCGTGGAACAGTTCGGGGAAGACCCCCAGGTGGACGTCCTCATCCGCAAGTACGGGTACCGCGGGCGTATAGCCACGCTGGAAGCCTTCAGAAAGCCCGAAAACGAGGATTTAAGGGAAAATATGGGCGCCGCCGCGCACCTGATCCACGGCTCCTCCGACGGCCGTTTTAAGATCACCTACGCGGTCCGGGACATCACCCGGGAAGAGATCGAAGGCGTCGGCTTCGCGTCCGCGTCCTACGACGAAATGATCCGGAAATACGATCCCGCGTCGCTCCGTTACGGCTATAACACCGTGGACGGCGAGGAGATCTATTACATCCCGAACCCGGCGCTCGGGCTCTGGATCAACCGGGAGAAATTCACAGAAGCATAAGATGACGTGAAACGCGCCGCACGGTCCCCCCGCGCGGCGCGTTTTCTTTTTTCTCCTTTACTCCGGCATGCGCAGCATCAGCGTGCCGCCGTTCTCCTTCAGCCACCGGTTCCACCGGTCATACGCCGGGAAGACCCGGTACACCTCCCGGTAGAACCGCTCGGAATGGTTCATCTCCAGCCTGTGGCACAGCTCGTGCACCACGACGCTGTCCAGCACTTCCGGCGGCGCGAGCATCAGCAGGCAGTTGAAATTCAGGTTCCCCTGGCGGGAACAGCTGCCCCATTTCGTCTTCTGGTTCCGGATGGTGACCCGCCCGTACGTGACGCCCACGAGCGGCGCGTAATGCCGCACCCGCTCCGGGACCACCTTCAGCGCCCGGTCCGCCAGGGCTTCCAGTTCTTCCCAGGTCAGCTTCTTCAGTTCCCCGGCACGCGCGGCCTGGGCCCGCGCCTTCTCCTGCTGTTTCCGGATCCAGTCCCGGTGCGCTTCGACGAACCGCTCAATGTCCCGGTCCCGCGCGAAGCGGGGCGCCCTGACGACCACCCGGCCCGTGCGGTCCACCTCCAGGCCGATCGTCCTCCTGTCTGACCGGATCACCCGGAAGTCCTCTTCCAAACCGTTCCTCCTTCCCCGGCCTCCCGGGCTCTTCCCGGGCCGGGACGCCTGTGGATCCTTCTCCCCGCCGGTGCCTTCCCCGATGCCGGTCCCGTCCGCGGTTCCTTCCGCGCCCGGGGCTTATCCGTATACCCGGACCCGCTCCAGGAACGCCTCGTTCTCGGAAAAGAAATCATAGAGCCCGTCTTCCGAGAGCACGCCGCGCTTCAGGTCCGCGGGCAGCCGGCCCGCCTCATCCAGCGCGAAATCCTTCTTCCACTCCGGACCCACGTAATAAGCTTCCAGCTTCCGGATCCTGGACTGGAACGCCTCATACGACGCGATCCGCTTCTCCAGGTCCGCAAGTTTCTTCTTCGCGGTGTCCAGGATCTTCTCCATCTTCGCCACACGCGCGGCGGCTTCCCGGACCTCCCGGTCTTCAGTCTGTCTGTCTTCCATTTTCTGCCTCCTGTACGATACTGCCTTGTCAGGACGGTTCCTCCGCGGATGATGCGCGGACCCGGCATGCCCGGTCCTTCCCGCCATGCCCGCACCCGCATCCGTCGGATGGGTGAGTCTGTCCGCGGCACGCGCTGCGCCCCGCCGGCCGGAAGCCCGGACGGCCGGTTCCGTGTCCTGCGTACCCGCTGTCCCCGTCCCTATTATACCATTCCGCGCCCGATCCGGCAATACCGATTCCGAAAATGATAGTTATATATTATAGTTCCTCTCATCGGCGAATAAAAAAGCTTGATTCTTTCTGTCCCGCTTGCTATTATAGAAACATCAACGCGGGCCGCCCGTTTCCCGTAAAGCGCGGGCGCCCGCATCCTGAGCATTTCTATGAATCGGAGGATTGAATATGCTGAAAAAGAAAAAAATGTGCGCGCTCCTGCTCACGCTCTGTCTCTCGCTGTTCATGCTTCTGCAGGGACCGCTGGCCGTGATGGCGGAAGAGGCCCCGGGCGCGGTTTCGGCCGCTTCGGAGGAAGCCGGCGCGAAAGATACGGAAGCGCCCGCCGGGGACGCGGAAGCGCCGGATAAGGACGTCGAAACGCCCGTGGGAGACGACGGACAGGGCCCGGTCACAACCGGCGAGGAGGACACGGTCACAACCGGCGAAGACGGTGAAGCGGATCCGGGAACGCCCGTTGAAGGCGGCGAAGCGGGTTCCGCGACTTTCGGCGAAGACGGTGAAACGGATCCGGAAGCCCCCGTCGAAGGC